>JAHDYN010000298.1:1045-3035 GCA_023383735.1 Gammaproteobacteria bacterium
GTGGCAGCCTTCAATATTGTCGCCACACTGGTGATGATCGTGACGGACAAGCGGCCGGGCATCGCGATACTTCGCACCCTGGGCTTTTCGCGACGCGTGATCATCGCCACTTTCGCCCTGCAGGGTCTGCTCATCGGCTGGGTGGGTGTGGTTGCCGGAATCCTGTCCGGCAGTCTGCTGGCCAGGAATATCGCTGCGGTCGTGCCTGCACTGGAAAAGACATTCGGCTTCGAGTTCATGCCGGCCGACGTGTATTACCTGACCAGCCTGCCGGTTGACCTGCAGCTTGACGACCTCCTGTGGGTGAGTGCGATCGCGCTGCTGATGACGGCGTGTGCGACCATCTATCCGGCCCTGCGTGCCGCGTCGGTCGATCCGGCCGAAGTGCTGCGCTACGAGTAGGAGAGGTCGCGGCGGCATCATGCTTCATCCCTATGAACTGGCCATTGCGCTGCGCCACATCCGTTCGCGCAGCCGGAACCGCTTCATCTCGTTCATATCGGTGATTTCGATGACCGGTACGGCGCTGGCGGTGGCCGCGCTGATCATCGTGTTGTCGGTCATGAACGGGTTCGAGTACGAGGTGCGCAACCGCATACTGCAGGTGGTCTCGCATGCGTCGGTCACCGGCCTCGACGGGCACATCGGCAACTGGCAATCGCTCGCGGCCGTGGCGCTTGCCGATCCGGAGGTGCGGGCCGTTGCGCGCTTTGTCGATGGCCAGGCCATGCTGGTCGGCAAGCGCGAAATCCGCGGCGTGCAGATTCGCGGCATCGATCCGGCCGCAGAGCTCGCCACCTCGGCACTTGGCGATCTGATGGTCGAGGGCGAGCTCACGGCGCTCCGGCCCGGTGGCTTCGGTCTGGTGATCGGCCGGACGCTGGCGGAGCAGCTGTCCGTCGGGCCGGGCGATGATCTGATCATGCTGGTGTCACAGGGTACGGCCACCCCGGCTGGCGTCGTGCCGCGCATGCGGCGCTTCACGGTGGTCGGCATCTTCCATGCCGGCATGCACGAGTTCGACCGCTCGCTGGCGTTCCTGCATATCGGCGATGCGCAACGCCTGTTGCGCTTTGGCGAGGACGTCTCGGGTCTGCGTCTGGCGGTCAGGGATCCGCTGCAGGCGCCTGCTGTCGTGCGCGAGGTCGCAAATGCCTGGGGCGAGGGCGCATGGGTCAGTGACTGGACACGCGAGCACGGCAACTTCTTCCGCTCGATACAACTGACCCGGTCCATCGTTTTCGTCATTCTGCTGCTGGTCGTCGCTGTCGCCGCCTTCAATATCGTCTCCACGCTGGTGATGGTCGTGCGCGACAAGCGCGGCGAGATCGCCATCCTGCGCACGCTGGGCGCATCGCCTGCGGCGATCATGAGCGTCTTCGTCTGCCAGGGTGCCATCATCGGGCTGACCGGAACCATCGTCGGCGTGGCAGCCGGCGTGCTGGGGGCATGGAATGTCAGTTCGATCACCGTGCTGATCGAGCGGGTTTCCGGGTTCCAGTTTCTTGCGCCGGATGTCTATTTCATCAGCGAGCTGCCGAGCAGGTTGCTGTGGTCGGACGTCTGGCAGGTGGCGGGGATCGGTCTGATCCTGAGCCTGGTCTCCACGATCTATCCAGCCTGGCGAGGTGCCCTGACTGCGCCGGCGGAGGTGTTGCGTCATGAATGAAGTGCCGTCGCTCGAGTGTCATGGCCTGTGCCGGCGGTTTGCCGAGGGCGGTGTGGTAATCAATGTGCTGAATGACATCAACCTGAGCGTTGCTCCGGGCGAGCGCATTGCGATTGTCGGTTATTCGGGTGCCGGCAAGACCACACTGCTGCAGCTGCTGGGTGGCCTCGATACGCCGACGGCTGGTGAGGTGCGCGTGCGTGGCCAGAATCTTTCGGCAGTCGACAATGCACAGCGCGGCCTGATCCGCAACCGGCATCTGGGTTTCGTCTACCAGTTTCATCACCTGTTGCCTGAATTCACTGCGCTGGAAAACGTGGC
>JAHDYN010000299.1 GCA_023383735.1 Gammaproteobacteria bacterium
GGTGGATCGCACTCGCCACCTTGTTGACGTTCTGGCCGCCGGCACCCTGCGCGCGAACTGCCGTGAGTTCGACCTCCTCGACGGGCACGCTGATGCGTGTATGGCTGGCGGAGGGGCCCGGCATCGTCGCTCAGGCCGGGCTCTGCAGCAGGCTCTGCATGGCCGCGATGAATCCGGCGGTATCGCGCTCGGCCACGGGGCAGCTCCGCAGTTCATTCCAGTCGATGCCGGTCGTCGCCTGC
Source organism: Gammaproteobacteria bacterium (assembly GCA_023383735.1). Taxonomy (GTDB): domain Bacteria; phylum Pseudomonadota; class Gammaproteobacteria; order Steroidobacterales; genus SHZI01. The sequence continues at coordinate 243 of JAHDYN010000299.1, forward strand.
TCGAGCACCAGGCGGCCTTCCTTGCCGTTCCACACCAGACGCTGCCTGGCGTCGTCGCGGCTGAACCGGATAAGCCAGCTGCCATAGGCGCCGGCGGCGGCCACGTAGTCCTGCACGCTGCAGCCGGCATCGGCACAGGCGCTGGTGACGGCATCGGCGAATTCTTCGGTCGTGGCCGGGTGTTCGACGGTGGGCAGCGCCGTCGGGCGGCGCCCGATCCACATGACTTCATGTTCTGCCACGGTGTGTACTCTCCGGAAAAAGACGGTTGCCGGCCGGCCTGGCCGATGCGTGGATGTTACCTGTCACGGCGCCCGGGCTGAAGCCGCCGGCATCGGGCTTCGATCTGCTACGCTCGAAGCCACAAGGGGTGTGGAGAGAGATGGACATGCTGCGGGTTCACAACTTGTTGCCGATCCTCGCCGGGGTTTTCTGTGCGGGACTGGCCGTGGCGGCGCCGATAGCCGGTGCGCAGGACGGCGTGACGGTGCAGGAGTGGCTGCAATTCCTGCACATCTTCCTGTTCGTGTTCTGGCTGGGGCCCGATGTGGCCGCCTGGATCTGGAGCCGAAAGGCCGTCGAGGCGGGCGCGCCGGCCGAAATGCAGGCGGTGTCGCGGCAGATGATGACGCGGGTGGAGATGATCTCCCGCGCCTCGATGAGCCTGATGCTGACCGTCGGCGGGTTGCTCTCGCATTACGTCGGCCTGGAGCACCCATGGTGGCAGATGGCCGGCATCGTGCTGCTGGGACCTGTCTGGCTGCTGCTCATCCTGGCCGGCTTCTTTCGCGACGGCACGGCCTTCGGTGCGACGGCGTTGCGGCTAGAGACGGCGCTGCGCTGGGTGGTGATCGTGACCGTGCCGCTGTCGGTGGCCTGGTCGACGCTGAGCGGGCGCCTGGATGTTGCGCCCTATGTCGGCAGCAAGCTGCTGCTGTTTGCCGCCGTGCTGCTGTGCTGGCAGCTGCTGCGCACGGGCGTGCCGCGCAGCCGCCTGTACCTGGCAACCGTCTGGACGGGTCTGCTCGTCGCTGCACTGCTTGGCGTTCTAAAGCCCGGTGCACCGGAGGTCGATGGCCTGCAGGCCGGCCAAAAAGAAGCCCCGCACATGGCGGGGCTCCCAAGCCTCCAGGTTCAGGCTGATTAACTTGCGCCGATCAGCTGGCGATGCGCCGCCGCAGGCCCAGCAAGCCCAGCATCCCTGAGCCAAACAGCCAGGCGGCTGCCGGAACAGGAACCACGGTGTGCGAATAGGTCCAGTTGCCGTAATTGCTTTCGGCACCGTAAAGAACCGAGTTGGTGCCATTCGAGCCGGGACCCGCCACGACAACCGGCCCCGGGTAGCAGCTGCCGGCGGAATTCGCCAGGCTGAAGGTGCCCGGCGTGGACGGCACCGAGTTTGCGGTGATCTGGAAGCCGGTGATCAGCGTACCGGCACAGGCGGTCCAGCTCGGCGCATTGTTGGTCAGCACAGAGCCGAGGTTGATGGTTGCGCCGTTGTTCCAGCTGTAGGTGAGGGCCGTCAGCGCACTCACGGGGATGGCACTGAAGTTGCTGGCATCCGTGATGCCCGGATCCGAGAAGGTCATGCTCCCGCTGCCACCCGAACCGCCACTCGGCGTCCAGTTGTAGACCACCGTCATGGCCGAGGCCGGCAGCGCGAGGCAAAGCGTGAGCGCGGCTGCAGAAACACGCGCAGTAATACGGGAACCGGTTGTCATTGCTCTTCTCCCCCAGGCGCGGTGTTGTGCACCGCAGCTATTGTTGTATGGCATTGAGGACGATCCTCGCGAAACCGTCTTGTCGTGTCGTCATCCTCGCGGGTGATTTCTTCAAGCCAATTTGAAGCCTGTTTTACAGAATGCTCTTTTCGGGTGACTGGCCGCGGCGCCGGAGCCCCAGCAAGCCGGCCATTCCCGAAGCGAAGAGCCAGGCGGCTGCCGGTACGGGAACAACGGTGGCCGCAACCGTATGCGAATAGATCCAGTTGCCCCAATTGCTTTCAGCGCCGTATGGCAGCGAAAGGCTCAGATTCCAGCCCGGACCGGCGACCGGCATCGGACCCGGCAGGCAGATGCCCGGGATATTTGTGAGACTGAAGATGCCCGGCGTGGATGGCAGCGCAGCGGCCGAAATCTGAAAACCCGAAATCAGCACGCCGCCGCACGCAGTCCAGCCCGGTGCATGGCTGTTGATCACCGAGCCCAGACTGATGCTCGCGCCATTGTCCCAGCTGTAGTTGAGGGCAGTCAGCGCACTTGCGGGGATCGCGCTGAAATCCGTCGCACTCGTGATGCCGGGATCCGAAAAAGTGAGGCTGCCGCTGCCGCCCTGGCCCGGATAGGGTGCCCAGCCGTAAACGACCGTCATTGCCGATGCCGGCAGCGTGAGGCAAAGCGCGAGTGCGGCAGCAGCGCACATGCGCGCAGCGATACTGGAACCGGCAGGCATCGATGTTCTCCCCGAGGCGTGGTGTTGCACGCCAAAGCTGTTGTTGTGTTGCGTTGAGGGAGATGTTCCTGTGCCGGCTTCCCGGCGTCGTCATGCGCGGGGATGATTTATTCGCGACCATAATGCGCCGCGTTTTACAGAACGCTATTTCCGGGTGACCAGATCCACCAAGGCGTCCCGGTCGAGCGGCCGCGAGGTGTCCACCTGCACCGCGTGCGTGCGCTCGTCGGCAGTCAGCGCTTGCCAGTGGTCGAGCTGGTGTTCGAGCACTTCGAGGTCTGCATCGGACGCGCCACGCGCCCGATTCACGATGCGCTCGCGCAG
>JAHDYN010000300.1:0-2128 GCA_023383735.1 Gammaproteobacteria bacterium
CCGGACCGAAGCGCAGCGTGAGTCCATATGCCGGAATCGCGTAACCGAGATCGTCTTCGGCCGGCAGCGGATCAAGTGGCACGACCGACTCCGGGCCACCGCTTTGCAGGTAGATTCGCAGCCCATGGTTCAGCGCAAAGCTGCGCAGCATGTCCAGGTCACCGGCGCCAGGCGGATCCAGCACACGCAGGACCAGTGCCGTCGCGTTGTCGGCTACCGTCACCTCGATCTGTGGAAGACGCGACCGGATCGACAGCGCGCCAACAAGCTCCGACAAGGCCGGCAGGAGCTGGCTCACTGCCGGATGCATGGTCTCGCAGGACAACATGTCGACCACGCGCGGCTGCTCGCGCTCGCGGAAACCGACCAGCACCCGACCCTTCCTGGCAACGTGGCGTACGGCCAGGCGCGCGCGCCGGCGATAACCCCACACGGCGGCACTGATCGGCGGCAGGACGCGCTCTGGCACAACCCTGCCGATCCGCTGCAGGCTGTCCAGCAGGCTTGTCTGCTTCATGGCCAGCTGGGCGGCTGACTCGAGATGCTGCAGCGCGCAGCCACCACAGCGCGAAAAATATTCGCATGCCGGCACGGCCCGTTGTGGCGAGGGCCGCAGCACTTCAAGCAGAACGCCCTCGTCGAAATTCCGCCGGCGCCGCTGGCGCCTGAAGCTGATCTGCTCGCCGGCCAGCGCACCCGGCACCAGCACCCGCTTGCCCCCGGACGAAGCGACGACACCGGCCCCTTCCAGGGTCAGATCGATGACGTCGGCGATTTCTGCCGGTGTATTGCCCGCCACTGGCCGCTCAGCCCCCGCCAGCCGGCTGCCCGGACGCTGGGGAACCAGGCTGGGACCAGGCGGCGGCGAAGGCTTTCCAGTGCGGTGCATCGGAGGCATCGAGCAGGCGACGGACCCGGGCATGCTCCTCATCCAGACCCTGCGCGTCAAACAGGCCGCGCAGAAACTGAAAGCGGACATGGACCAGCCAGGTATTCATCACGTCGGTCTCGCAATAGTTCCGGATCGCCTCGATCTCGCCGCGCTGGTAATGATCCCAGACCATGTCGCCGGAAAAGCCCAGCTTGCCCGGCAAGCCGAGCATGGTGGCGATGTCATTCAGGCTGGCCCGCGAGCGGCCCTGAAAGCCGGACAGCACATCCATCAGGTCGATATGCCGCCAGTGAAAGCGCCCCAGGTAGTTGTTGTAGCGGAAGGCCTGCTCGTTGTCGCCGGTCTCCCAGTAGCGCGGCGCCTGGATGCCGTGCAGAAGCGAGCGGTAATGCAGAACCGGCAGGTCGAAGCCGCTGCCGTTCCAGGACACCAGCTCCGGGGTGTGGCGCTCGATGGCAGCGAAAAACTGCGTGACCAGTTCCTGCTCACTGCTGTCTGCCGTGCCCAGACTCATGGCCTTGAGGCCGTCACGGTGTCGCCAGACAACCGATATCGCGACGATACGTTGCAGGTGCAGCGGCAGGAAATCAGAGCCCGTCTCCTGCAGCCGATGGAAGCTCATCGCCTTGGCGACCTCGGCATCGGGCAGCCCATGAAGATCCAGGATGCGCCGGCCGCTCTCCACGTCGGGCACCGTCTCGATATCGAACACCATGGTTTTCATGATCGTTTCAGGCCTTCATCAGTACGGCAACCGCAACCACCAGGCCCGCCTCGTCCGACAGGGTGACATGACCGGGACCTATGCCAAGTTCCGCGCAGACCTGCCGTCCGCGCGCCGACCAGATGATCTCCGGCCTGCCGCGCGGATCCGGAAGAATACCGCTGTCGCGCAACCACATGCCATTGGCGAAACCGGTGCCCATGGCCTTGACGATGGCTTCCTTGGCGGCAAAGCGCATGGCGAGATAGCGCACCGGATTGCCGCTGCTGGCGAAACCGGCCAGCTCTTCGGGCATCAGCACGCGGCGCGCAAACCGCTCACCGTAACGGGCATGCGCGGCGGCGATCCGTTCGATCCGGAGAATATCGGTGCCGATGCCGAAAATCACGTGACCCGCGCCATCTGCATCAGCCGTTTCATTTCGGCGACTGCCGCGGCCATGCCGCTGAAGACCGCCTGCGCCACGATCGCATGACCGATGTTGAGCTCGTTGATCTCGCGTATCGCCGCGA
>JAHDYN010000300.1:2138-3013 GCA_023383735.1 Gammaproteobacteria bacterium
TGATAGTTGAGGCCGTGTCCGGCATGCACCTCCAGCCCGGCCGCAATGGCGAAACGGGCCGCACCGCGAATGCGCTCGAGTTCCTGCTCACGCTGCCCGCCGTCCGGCAGGTCGGCATAGACCCCCGTGTGCAGTTCGATGACCGGGGCGCCACTGCGGGCGGCTGCCTCGATCTGGCGCAGGTCGGGATCGATGAACAATCCCGCCCGGATACCCTCGCCGGCAAAGCGCCGGCAGGCCGCGGCCACGGCATCGAAATGCGTGATCACATCAAGGCCGCCCTCGGTCGTCAGCTCGGCGCGCCGCTCCGGCACCAGGCAGCAGTCGGACGGCCGCACGCGGCAGGCTATCGCGATGATCTCTTCCGACACCGCAAGCTCGAGGTTCATGCGCGTCGCGAGCCGGGCCTGCAACTGGTCGAGATCGGCATCCTGGATATGCCGGCGGTCCTCCCGCAGATGAACGGTGATGCTGTCGGCACCGGCCTGTTCGGCGATCAATGCCGCCGCACAGGGATCCGGATAGCGGGTACCACGTGCCTGGCGCAGGGTCGCCACATGATCGACATTGACGCCGAGGAGCAGCGCGGAAGACGAAGACACGCTCCTGAGAGTTGCGGTATGGCCGGCACACGGCGCATCGATGCCAGCACCTGGCGCGTGCGCAGCGTGCGCCCGTCCAGATAGTGGGCAAGCACCCCGCGCAGCAAGCGCTTGGCCGACTGCAGCACGCCGGGGTCAGTCAGCTCGCCGCGGCTGATGGCCAGGAGAGTGAGACCCGACAGGACCAGTGCACCCTGCCCGGCCTCCGCCGGCACCGGACCATGCTCGATGCGGTACTCATAGCTGCCGTGCGGATCCAGCGCGACGTCGTTG
>JAHDYN010000301.1 GCA_023383735.1 Gammaproteobacteria bacterium
GAGGAGCAGCCAAATGCCTGTCTGGCGGATTTCATCGCTCCCCGCGACTCCGGGATTCGCGATTACATCGGCGCCTTCGCGGTGACTGCCGGCATCGGCATCGAGCCGCATGTGGCGGCCTTCGAGCGTGACAACGACGACTATTCCGCGATCCTGCTCAAGGCCATGGCCGATCGGCTCGCCGAGGCCTGTGCCGAGTATCTGCATGCACAGGTGCGGCGGGTGCACTGGGGCTATGCTGCGGATGAAGCGCTGGACAACGATGCGCTGATTGCAGAGAAGTATGTCGGTATCCGACCGGCACCTGGCTATCCGGCCTGCCCGGACCATACCGAGAAGGAAACGCTCTGGCGCTTGCTCGACGTCGAGAAGAACATCGGCGTACAGCTCACGGAATCCTTCGTGATGCTGCCGGCGGCTTCAGTGAGCGGCTTTTATTTTGCACACCCCGAGTCGCGATATTTCGCCGTCGGGCGCATCGACCGCGACCAGGTCGAGGATTACGCGAGGCGCAAGGGCATGGCGGTGGCCACGGTCGAGCGCTGGCTGTCGGCAAACCTCGGTTACGACCCGCAGTAGGCGTCCGGGTCAGGCGCTGCGGCAGACAGGGCAGCCCGGCCTGCGCCGGATTGCGACGCTGCGCGTGGTGCCGCTGAGGCCGTCATAGACCCAGAGGCGGTCACGCAGGCCGGAGTTGAGCCCGAGCAGCAGCTTCAGTGCCTCGGTGGCCTGCATGGTGCCGACCGTGCCCGCGACCGGTGCGAGTATTCCCTGTCCGGCGCAGCTCTGGAAATTCTCGTCATCGTCCGAGTACAGGCAGCGGTAGCAGGGGCCGGCAGCCGGCTCGGGAAATACGGCGACCTGTCCTTCGAAGCGGATTGCGGCACCGCTGACCAGCGGCTTGCGCATCGCCACGCAGGCTTCGTTGATGAGCAATCGCGCCCGGAAGTTGTCCGTGCAGTCCAGCACCAGATCGCAGTCCCGCGCTGCCGCCTTCAGCGCCGCCAGATCCAGCTGATCGTTGAGCGTGGTCATCCGTACGGACGGGTTTGCCTCGCGAAGTCGCGCTGCCGTGGCCTCGGTCTTGAAGCTGCCTACATCTCCGGCGCGAAACAGCAGCTGGCGGGGCAGGTTGCTGACATCGACGCGGTCGAAATCGTTGACCAGCAGATGCCCGATGCCGGAATTCGCCAGATACAGACTGGCAACCGAACCGAGTCCGCCGAGGCCGACGATCAGCGCACTGGAGCGCCTGAGCCGCTCCTGTCCCCCGGCGCCGAACTGCGGCAGGGCGAGGTGCCGGGCGTAACGCAGTGAATCACTCATCTCTCGGCGCCAGCCGGGCTTCGGTGATCCTGGGCAGTCCGGCCAGGTCGTTCAGCGTCGCGATCGATTCGAAGCCTGCCCGCTTCAGCAGGCCCTGGACGGCCGCTGCTTGCCGGAAACCGTGCTCGATCAGCAGCCAGCCGCCGCTGTCCAGATGTGCCGGCGCTGCCGAGACGATGCGCCGGATGTCCGAGAGTCCGTCGGCGCCGCCGTCCAGCGCAAGGCGTGGCTCGTGGCTGAGTCCGGGATCGGTTTCGCACCACTCATCGTCGGCGATATAGGGCGGGTTGGAGACGATGAGCGCGAAGCGCCTGCCCTGCAGGCCTGCAAACCAGTCGCCGGCATGGAAGCTGATGTTGCCGACGCCCAGCGCGGCGGCATTGTGTCTGGCGACGGCCAGCGCCGCATCGCTGAGGTCGGTGGCACACACGCGGCAACGCGGGCGCTCGGTGGCGATGGCCAGCGCGATGGCGCCGCTCCCGGTGCCGAGGTCGGCCACGGCCTGCCCGATGTCCGGCGGGATCCGTTTGAGGGCCTGTTCGACCAGCAGTTCGGTTTCCGGCCGGGGCACCAGGGTGTCTGCAGTGACCTTCAGGCTCAGTGACCAGAACTCGCGCTCGCCAGTGATCTGCGCGAGCGGGCGATGCGCGGCACGCTGACCGAGCAGGTCGGCGTAGCGGCTGGCTGCTTCGGCAGGGACCACGGCAGACAGCGTCCGGTAGAGATGGGTTCGGGGCGCGTCGAGCGCGTGGGCCAGCAGGAGTTCGGCGTCGAGCCGCGGCGAGTCGCTGCTTGCATCCAGCAAACGGGTGCCCGCATCGAGCAACTGGTCGGTGCGGGTTGCGGTTGCCAGGTCAGGCGCCAGGCTGCGTTCTGCGGACATGCCGCCTATGTTAGCCTGCCATCCGCGCAGGAGATCAGCCCATGTCAGCCAAACCACCCTCAGACAGGTCCGCAACGGGCAGCCAGCCTGTTGCACAGTTTGCCACCCGCTGCATTCATGCCGGGGCAACCACCGATGCGGTGACCGGCGCGGTCATGCCGCCGATCGTCACCAGCACGACCTTCGCCTGGGAAGCCTTTGGCGAGCCCCGCGAGCACATCTATACGCGTTCGTCCAACCCCACGCGCGACGCGCTCGAACGCTGTATGGCAGAGCTGGAGGGCGGCGCACGGGCCCTGGCCTTTGCTTCCGGACAGGCGGCCACTGCCGGCGTGCTCGATCTGCTGGATGCCGGCAGTCATGTGATCGCGCCGCTGAATTTCTATGGCGGTACCCGCCGCCTGTTCGACCAGGTTCGCCGGCGTACGGCCGATCTCGACTTTTCCTTTGTCGACATGTGCGAACCCGGGAATATCGAGGCCGCGCTGCGACCGGAAACCCGCCTGGTGTGGATCGAGACGCCGACCAATCCACTGCTGCATATCGTGGATATTGCCGCCGTCACGGCACTGGCGCGATCGCGCAATATCCTGAGCTGTGTGGACAACACTTTCGCCACGCCATGTCTGCAGCAGCCGCTCAGGCTGGGCGCCGACCTGGTCATGCACTCGGCGACCAAGTACCTGGGCGGTCACTCCGATGTGCTGGGTGGAGTCGTCGTCGCTGCCGACCCGGAGCTGGGCAGACATCTGCATCTGTTGCGCAGCGCATCCGGCGGCGTACTCGGTCCTTTC
>JAHDYN010000302.1 GCA_023383735.1 Gammaproteobacteria bacterium
TCAATTGCCGGGGATTTCCACTGTTTTCGGCAAATAACCGCATTGCGGCGGCTGCAGTTATGCACAATTCTCACCGGGGCTGCCGGCTTAGGCCCTGTTTGCACTGCAACTTTGATGATGTTGGCGTAAAGCATTGATTTTTAATGTTAAATATCGAAGGGCAAAAAATGCCCAGCTTGTCATAATTGCTGCAATGACGTGGCCAGCAGCCTTTTGGCCCCAAGAAATCAACAGACTTATCCACAGGATCTGTGGACAAATGCACTGCGGTAAGGACGATGGCTGATATCAGCCGCGTGCTTGAAGTTCAGCGGATTCTTGAGGTTGCAGTCGATGCGCCGCTGATGGGTGTTTTCGACTACCTCGCGCCGCTCGCAACCGGGGCGCCGCTGCAGGTGGGTCAGCGCCTGCGGGTGCCCTTCGGGCGCAGCACGCGCATGGGCTGGCTGGTGGGCAGCAAGGCGGTCAGCGATGTGCCGGAACACAGCTTGCGGCGCGTGTCGTCGGTACTGGATGCAGAGCCGCTGCTGCCGCCCGACCTGCTGCGCATGCTGGTCTGGGCGTCGCGCTATTACCAGCATCCGCTCGGCGAGGTGCTCAGCGCCGCCCTGCCAAAGGCGCTGCGCGAAGGCCGCGACCTCGCGCGTGGCGAGATGTGCTGGGCGCTCAGTGCCGAGGGCAGGTCAGCTGACCCCGATGAGCTGCGCCGGGCGCCGGCACAGCTCAGGATCTACAGGGCGCTGAAGGCCGGTGCGGCGCCGGCAACGGCCGCTGATCTCGAGGCGGTGAGCGGCAACTGGCGCCGGGCGATAGCCGCGCTTGCCGCGCGCGGCTGGATATCCGTCAGTCATTCGGCTGTGCCGTCGCCGGTGGCGACTGTCGCGCCGGATGAGCCGCCGGTGCTGACTGCCGGTCAGGCGCAGGCCGTTGCAGCGATCAATGCGGCCCGGGGCTTTCACTGCTTTCTGCTCGACGGTGTGACCGGCAGCGGCAAGACCGAGGTCTACCTGCGCTGCATGGCCCAGGCGCTGGCAGCCGGCCGGCAAAGCCTGGTGCTGGTGCCGGAGATCGGACTCACTCCGCAGCTGCTCGAGCGTTTCCAGCGCCGCTTTCCCGTGCCCATCGCGCTGCTGCATTCCGGGCTCAGCGACGGCGAGCGCCTGCGCGCATTCACGGCGGCCGGTGACGGCAGCGCAGCCATCATCATCGGTACGCGTTCCGCCATCTTCGCGCCCCTGCTGCGGCCGGGGCTGATCGTTGCCGATGAAGAACACGATCCGTCCTACAAGCAGCAGGAGGGCTGGCGCTACTCGGCGCGCGATCTGGCGGTGTGGCGTGCGCGTGAACTCGGTGTGCCGCTGGTGCTCGGCTCCGCGACGCCCTCGCTGGAGTCGATGGAGAATGCCCACAGCGGGCGCTACACCCGCCTGGCGCTGCCGGCGCGCACGGGCGCGGCCGGCCAGCCGCAGGTTTCGCTCGTCGATCTGCGCCAGCACGCAACGCGCGACGGCCTGAGCCAGCCCCTGCTCGCCGCGATCCGCCGCCATCTGGACGCGGGTGGTCAGGTGCTGATCTATCTCAACCGCCGCGGCTATGCGCCGGTCCTCATGTGCCCCGATTGCGGGCATGTGCTCGAATGCCGGCGCTGCGATGCGCGGATGGTGCTGCATCAACAGCGCGGCCAGCTCGCCTGCCATCACTGCGGCAGCGAGCGGCCGGTGCCAGCGCAGTGTCCGGATTGCGCTGGCGAGCTAAAGCCGGTCGGGCAGGGCACCGAGCGCCTGGAGAGCGCGCTGGCCGCGGCATTCCCGGATCAGGAGATCGAACGCATCGACCGCGACACGACCCGCCGGCGCGGCGAGATCGAGCGGCGCCTCAACCGGGTACGCCGGCAGGAGGCGCGGATCCTGATGGGCACGCAGATGCTCACCAAGGGGCATGACTTTCCGCGCGTCACCCTGGTGGGCATCATCGATGCCGACCAGGGCCTGTTCGGCAGCGACTTCCGCAGCGCCGAGCGCCTCGCGCAGTCCTTTGTGCAGGTGGCTGGCAGGGCCGGCCGGGCCGAGCATCCCGGCGAGGTCTGGCTGCAGACGCTGTTTCCGGACCATCCACTGCTGCGCGTGCTGATCACCGAGGGTTATGCGCAGTTTGCGACGCTGGCGCTGGCGGAAAGGCGACAGGCCGGCTGGCCGCCCTTTTCCTGCCTCGCGCTGCTGCGCGCCGAGGCCAGCGAGCGGCATACGGTGTTCAACTTCCTGCAGGCTGCCGCAGCACTGGCCCGCGACCATGCGCCGGCCGGTCCGGATGTGCTTGGCCCGGCTTCGGCACCGATGGAGCGGCGTGCCGGGCGACATCGCGGACAACTGCTGCTGCGCGCGACTGCACGGCGGGAGCTGCAACTGTTTTTGCCGGCATGGCGCGCGGCGCTTGCCGACATCGAGACACAGCGCAGGGTGCGCTGGAGCCTCGATGTGGATCCGATCGATCTCTTCTGAAAACGGCTAGAATCGCAGCCATTCCCCGCCGGCAATATTTTCGCCATGCAGATTACAGCCCACATCGCGCAGGTCCTGTGCAGCGCCCTGGCCTGGCCGGTCGAGCGCCGTGCGCAGATCGAAGCCGCGCTGACCACGCCGCCGAATCTCGCGCTCGGCGACTGCGCCTTTCCCTGTTTCCAGCTGGCCAAGGAACTGCGTACCGCGCCGAACCGGATTGCGCAGGGTCTTGCAGAACAGATCCAGCCGGACCGGCTGATTGCCCGTGCGGCCGCCGAAGGGCCCTATCTCAACCTGTTTCTGAATCGACGCAATGCGCTCGGCCAGGTGCTGGGCGAGATCCGCGAGAGCCCGTCGACCTACGGCCAGACCGACATGGGCCAGGGGCAGACCATGGTGCTGGATTTTTCCGCGCCGAACATCGCCAAGCCCTTTCACTTCGGCCACCTGCGTTCGACCAACA
>JAHDYN010000303.1:0-304 GCA_023383735.1 Gammaproteobacteria bacterium
GCCCTCCGCCTGGCGCAGCGACAAGAAGCTGCGCAGCCTGAACAAGGCCCGCGAGGGATCGCTGCTCGATTTCCTGCAGGACTTCTGCGAGCGTTTTCCGGCCTGTGTCGACGAGTACGAAACGCTGCTGACCGACAACCGGATCTGGAAACAGCGCACCGTCAATATCGGTGTGGTGACCCCCGAGCGCGCACTGCAGCTCGGGTTTTCCGGTCCGATGCTGCGCGGTTCGGGTATTGCCTGGGACTTGCGCAAGAAACAGCCCTATGAGGTCTATGCGGATCTGGACTTCGATATCCCCATC
>JAHDYN010000303.1:314-2930 GCA_023383735.1 Gammaproteobacteria bacterium
TGCTACGATCGCTACCTCGTGCGCATCGAGGAACTCCGTGAGTCGAACCGGATCATTCGCCAGTGCATCGACTGGCTGCGAGCCAATCCCGGACCGGTGATGACCGACGATCACAAGATCGGGCCGCCGAGCCGCGAACAGATGAAGGGCGACATGGAGTCCCTGATTCATCACTTCAAGCTGTTTACCGAAGGCTATACGGTTCCCGCCGGCGAGGCCTACGCCGCCGTGGAGCATCCGAAGGGCGAGTTTGGCGTGTACCTGGTGTCTGACGGAGCCAACAAGCCCTACCGGCTCAAGATCCGGGCGCCGGGTTTTGCGCACCTGTCGTCCATGCACGAGATGGTTGTTGGTCACATGCTTTCAGATGTGGTCGCCGTGATCGGCACACAGGACATCGTGTTCGGCGAGGTCGACCGCTAGTCATGTGTATTGCGAAGAGACTGAGCTGAATGGAACCCGAGAACATCCTGTCCGAGCACCTGCGGGCCGAGATCGACCGCTGGGTGGCGCGTTTTCCGGAAGGGCGACAGCGCTCCGCGGTGATCGCCGCCCTGCATGCGGCCCAGCACGAGAACCACGGGTATCTCACCACGGAACTGATGGACGCGATAGCCGGGTATCTCGGTCTGCCGCCCATACAGGTCTATGAGGTTGCAGCCTTCTATTCGATGTTCGAGACGAAGCCGGTCGGGCGGCACAGTATTTCCGTGTGCACCAACATCTCGTGCATGTTGCGTGGTGGCGAGAACATCCTGGCCTATCTCGAGAAGAAGCTCGGGGTGAAGGTCGGCGAGAGCACAGCTGACGGCCGCTTTTATCTCAAGCGCGAAGAGGAGTGCCTGGCCGCCTGCTGTGGCGCGCCGATGATGATGGTGGATCACAAGTACCACGAGAACCTGACGCCGGCGAAAGTCGACGACATTCTCGACAAGGTCGGCAAGTCGGCGGGGCATTGAGCGTGAGCGAGCAACGCACATACGAACAGAATCTGGTCTGTTACCAGACGCTCGGGCATGACCGGCCGGCAAGCCTCGAAACCTATCGGAAACTCGGTGGCTACGAAGTCTGGGAAAGGATTCTCGCCGGTGGCATGAGTCGCGAGGAAGTCATCGATGGCGTAAAGGCATCGGGGCTGCGCGGACGCGGCGGTGCCGGATTCCCCACCGGTGTGAAGTGGAGCTTCATGCCCAAGGATGCGCCGGGCCAGAAATACGTGGTCTGCAATTCCGACGAGAGCGAGCCTGGCACCTGCCACGATCGCGAGATCCTGCGCTACAACCCGCACGCGATCATCGAGGGCATGGCCATCGGCGGTTTCGCGATGGGTGCGACGGTTGGCTACAACTACATACGCGGCGAGTTCATCGACGAACCGGTGCCTGTCTTCGAGGCGGCGCTGAAAGAGGCCTATGCCGCAGGCTTGCTCGGCCACAACCTGCGGGGATCGGGAATCGATTTCGACCTGCATGCCTTTGTCGGCGCTGGCGCCTATATCTGCGGCGAAGAAACCGGGTTGCTGGAATCCCTGGAGGGCAAGCCCGGAAAGCCGCGCTTCAAGCCGCCATTCCCGGCCGCCTTTGGTTTGTATGGTCGCCCGACCACGATCAACAACACCCAGTCCTTTGCCTCGGTTCCCACCATCCTTCGGCGGGGGCCCAAATGGTTTGCCGACCTGGGCCCCGAGGCCTCGGGTGGTACCGCGCTCTTTTCCGTCTCCGGCCATGTGGAACGGCCTGGCAACTACGAATTGCCCATGGGTATTCCGTTCCGCGACCTGCTGGAGATTGCCGGTGGCGTGCGCGAGGGGCGGAAGCTGAAGGCAGTGATCCCGGGCGGTTCGTCGGTTTACGTCGTGCCGGGCGAGCTGATCATGGATGCCACGATGGACTACAACAGCCTGAAGAAGATCGGCACCTCCTTCGGTACCGGTGCGGTGGTCGTGATGGATGAAACCACCTGCATGGTGAGCGTGCTCCGCCGGCTGTCGCGTTTTTACTATGCGGAGTCCTGCGGGCAGTGCACACCGTGTCGCGAAGGTACCGGCTGGATGTACCGCCTGTTGTCGCGCGTGCTCGCCGGTCAGGCCGAGCGCAAGGATCTCGACCTCCTGCTGGATGTGGCGGGCCGCATCGAAGGCCATACCATCTGCGCGCTGGGCGATGCGGCTGCATGGCCGGTACAGAGCTTCCTGCGTCACTTCATGCCCGAGTTCGAATACATGATCCAGCATCGTGGCCGTTCCATCGTCGAGTCCCGGACTGAAGCAGCATGAGCGACAGCAGCATCAAGGTGGAAGTAAACGGCGTCGAGTTCGACGCCCGGCCAGGCGAGATGCTGATTGCGGTGACGGACCGTGCCGGCATCTATGTGCCGCGCTTCTGTTACCACGAGAAACTGTCGGTGGCGGCCAACTGCCGGATGTGTCTGGTGGACGTGGCAAACGTGCCGAAGCCGCTGCCGGCCTGCGCCACACCGGTCACCAACGGCATGAAGGTTGCCACGCGGTCGCAGAAGGCCATCGGTGCGCAGAAGGCCACCATGGAGTTCCTGCTCATCAATCACCCGCTGGACTGCCCGATCTGCGACCAGGGCGGCGAATGCGAGCTGCAGGAT
>JAHDYN010000304.1 GCA_023383735.1 Gammaproteobacteria bacterium
TGCCGGTGGTGCCTTCGTAGATCGTGGTGATGCGCGCATCGCGCAGATACTGCGCGGCGCCGGTCTCTTCCGCGTAACCCATGCCGCCGTGTATCTGCACGCCCAGCGAAGTCAGCAACTGGCCGATCTCGGTCGACCAGCCCTTGACCACCGGAATCATCAGGTCGACGCGAGCCTGGTGCAGGGCACGTGTTGCCGGGTCAGCATGCCGCAGACTGATATCGAGGTCGGCAGCGGTGACATAGGCGATGCTGCGCATCGCCTCTATATAGGCTTTCATCGTCAGCAACATGCGCCGCACATCGGCGTGCTGGATGATGGCTACCCGTCCCTTCTGCCCCGGCACCTTGCCCTGCACGCGCTCACGCGCATAGTCACGCGCCTGCTGATAAGACCGCTCGGCAACCGCCACGCCCTCGAGCCCCACGCCGAGCCGCGCGTGATTCATCATGGTGAACATCGCCGGGAGGCCCTGGTGCAGTTCGCCAACCAGGTAGCCGACCGCATTCTCGAAGGCCATCACGCAGGTGGGGCTGCCGTGGATGCCGAGCTTGTGCTCGACCGACACTGGCCGCACGGTATTGCGCTCGCCGGGTGTGCCATCGGCCTTCAGCAGGAACTTCGGCGCAACAAACAGTGAAATGCCGCGTACGCCGGGCGGTGCATCCGGCAGCCTTGCGAGCACCAGATGCACGACGTTTTCCGTCATGTCGTGATCGCCCCAGGTGATGAAGATCTTCTGCCCGGTGATCCGGTAGTGATCGCCCTCGGGAACCGCCTGGGTGCGCAGGGCCGCGAGATCGGAGCCCGCCTGCGGCTCGGTCAGGTTCATGGTGCCGGTCCACTCGCCCGCCACCATCTTCGGCAGATACGCCTTGCGCAGCGCTTCCGAAGCATGGGCCTCGATGGCACGGGCAGCGCCCTCGGTCAGCAAGGGGCAGAGCGACCAGGCGAGGTTTGCCGAGCACCACATTTCTTCGACCGCCACACCGAGCAGGAACGGCAGGCCCTGCCCGCCATACTCGGCGGGCGCGGTCACGCCGGCCCAGCCACCCGACTGGTACTCACGATAGGCAGTCTTGAATTCTTCGGGAACGATGACGCTGTCATTCTCGACACGGGTGCCCTGCCGGTCGCCGATGGTGTTGGTCGGGGCAATGACGCTGGTCGCCAACTGGGCGGCCTGTTCGAGGATTGCTTCGGCAAGATCCGGCGTCGCTTCCTCGCAGCCGGGCAAGCGGGTGACCTCGTCCAGGCCCGCCAGCTCGCGGATTACAAACAGCATTTCGCGGACTGGTGCGTGATATTCAGACATCGTTCTCGGCTCTGGTTACTTCTCGGACTCTGGTTGCTTGATACGTTCTGCGAGCGGTGGCGCCAGCCATCAGGAGGCGCGTTGACGGGACTCCCGGCGGCGATCTGTTTCCAGCAATAATTTCTTTCTTAAACGGATACTTGTCGGCGTTACCTCGACGAGTTCATCATCATCGATGAACTCCAGCGCCTGCTCGAGAGAGAAGCGTATCGGCGGGGTCAGAAGCAGGTCCTCATCCGTGCCGGCGGCGCGGATATTGGTCAGCTGCTTGGCCTTGGTCGGGTTGACGACCAGGTCACTGCCCCGGCTGTGTATACCGCAGATCATACCTTCATAGACCGGCTCGCCGTGGCCGATGAACAGGCGGCCACGCTCCTGCAGGTTGAACAGCGCATAGGCCAGCGCCTTGCCAGCCACCATGGAAATCAGCACACCGTTGTTGCGCTGGCCGATCGAGGCCGGAACGCGACGGGCATAGTTGTCGAAAACATGATAAATGAGCCCGGTACCCGAGGTGCAGGTCAGGTATTCGGTACGGAAGCCGATCAGTCCGCGGGCCGGAATGCGGTATTCAAGCCGCAGGCGGCCGGTGCCATCCGGCGTCATGCTCAGCAGTTCGCCCTTGCGCTCGGCAAGACGGCTCATCACCGCACCCTGGAACTGCTCCTCGAAATCGACCGTGAGCTGCTCCCACGGCTCGCAGACCACGCCATCGATCTCCTGCTCGATCACCTCGGGCCGGGAAACGGCGAGCTCATAGCCCTCACGACGCATGTTCTCGATGAGGATCGACAGGTGCAGCTCGCCGCGGCCGGAAACCTTGAACTTGTCCGGGTCTTCGGTGGGCTCCACGCGCAAGGCCACGTTGTGCTTCAGCTCGCGCTCAAGCCGCTCCTTGATGTGGCGACTGGTGAGGAACTTGCCTTCCTTGCCGGCGAACGGCGACTTGTTGACGCAGAAGGTCATGCTGATGGTCGGTTCATCGACCTTGAGCGGCGGCAGTCCTTCCGGCACTTCGCGGTCGCAGACGGTGTCGGAGATATACAGCTCCTCGATGCCGCTGAACACCACGATATCGCCGGCGCTGGCCGATTCGACCTTGTAGCGGTTGAGACCGAGGAATCCGTACAGTTCGCCCAGCCGCCCACTGCGGACCTTGCCGTTCGCACCGACGATGCTCACGGTGCTGCCGGCGACAGCGCGGCCGCGCGTGATGCGGCCGATGCCGAGCATGCCCACATAGGAGTCGTAATCGAGACTGGAAACCTGCAACTGCAGGGGACCTTCGGGATCCACCTTTGGCGGTGCCACGTGCTTGACGATGGCCTCGAAGAGCGGCGTCATGTCGCCCGAACGCACGCTGGACTCGAGTCCTGCATAGCCGTTCAGCGCCGATGCGTAGATGACCGGGAAGTCGAGCTGGGCATTGGTCGCACCCAGCCGGTCAAAGAGTTCGAAGGTTGCGTCCAGCGCCCAGCCCGGGCGGGCGCCATCGCGATCGATCTTGTTGATCACGACGATCGGCGTGAAACCGAAGGCAAAGGCCTTCTGCGTGACGAAGCGGGTCTGCGGCATCGGGCCATCGACGGCATCGACCAGCAGCAGCA
>JAHDYN010000305.1 GCA_023383735.1 Gammaproteobacteria bacterium
GTCTGGTGCCGCTCGCGCTGGCATCAACGCGTATCGGCATCGGCGTCATGGTGGTAAGCCCCTGGGAGATGCACCCGCTGAAGATGGCCAATGCCCTGCTGACGCTGAATGAGTACAGCAAGGGGCGTGCGGCCCTCTGTGTCGGTGGCGGTGCCGAATGGAACGGGGTCATGGCAGTCCCGATCACGCGGCGCGTCCGTGCAGTGCGCGAGACGACCGAGTTGCTGAAGAAGGCCTGTGGCGAGCGGGTGGTGAAGAATTACCAGGGCGAGATGTACAAGGCCAGTCACTTTTCTGCCGCCTGGGCCAGCGATGTGCCCCCGCTGATCTATACCGGTGCGGGCCAGGAGCAGATGATCCGCATGAGTGCGACCAGGGCCGATGGCATCGTGCTCAGCGATGCGGTGCCGAAGTTCGCCGCTGCAGCGATGGGCTTCGTCAGGGAGAGCCTGCCTGACCGCGAAGCGTCAGCCGGGCCGTTCCGGGTCAGCAACTTCTGGGCATGGCACGTCAAGGCTGACCGACAGGCGGCGCTGAAGGAGGCGCGGCGGGAACTCATCATCCGCAGCTGGCTCAGTCCGCATCACATCGGCAGCCTCATGAGCGAGGAGGATTGCCGGTACATACAAGCCCACAAGGCGGCGTTCATCGCGGCCTGGCGGGACCGCTCCGGTGACATCAAGGGCGTCCCGCAGCGGATCATCGATGCGCTGATCGAAGGCATCACGACGACCGGTGATCTCGGTGAAATGGACCGGCATATCGACCAGCTGCGTCAGTTCAGGGATGCCGGTCTCCATGAACTGGCCTTGCGGCTGCATGACGATCCGGCCGATGCGATCGCGGTCATCGGCAGGCAGCTCATGCCGGCACTGCGCTAGCTGGCAGCGACGATGCTTGCTGCTACACTCACGCACCATGACGTGTGCTGAACAGACAACTGCCGGAGGCGGAGTCAGATGAAGTCACTTGCAATCACCGGGCACATGGCGGCCCTCCTGATCACCGGGCTGGGATTCAGCAGCATGCCGCTTCTGGCCGACGAGACCAGTGGTGGCAGTCCTGGTAACTGGGAGTTTGGTGCCGAGATCTATATCTGGGGTGCTGAAATGGACTCCACCACCCCGGGCGGAACCTCGATCGAGATACCGTTTCACACCATTCTCGATAATCTGGAAATGACCTTCATGGGCGTGTTTGCCGCCCGCAGGGACAGGTGGACCTTCTCGACCGATCTCATCTACATGGATCTATCCGACAGCAAGGATTTCAGCCTGCCGGGGCCCGTTGTCAGCGGCCGCGCAAAAGCCGAGCTGACGAGCTGGATCATCACGCCGACGGCCAGTTACAACGTTGCCGACGAGGGCAGGGTTCGCTTCGACGTCCTCGGCGGACTCCGTTATCTGGATATCGAGGCCAAACTGAACCTGAACCTCGACGGCCCGCGGCCCGACGGCTTTGCAGTCAGTGGCAAGGATTCCTTCAATGACCTGAACGGCATCCTCGGCGCCAAGGGACGGTTCGCCCTGACCGACCACTGGTATCTGGGTG
The DNA here is from genome assembly GCA_023383735.1 of Gammaproteobacteria bacterium. Taxonomy (GTDB): domain Bacteria; phylum Pseudomonadota; class Gammaproteobacteria; order Steroidobacterales; genus SHZI01. The sequence goes on from JAHDYN010000305.1 coordinate 1,552, forward strand.
CTTACGGCGACCTCGGCGCAGGCGACTCGGACTTCACCTGGCAGGTGATCGGCCTGGTCGGATACCGGTTTGACACCTTCGAACTGAACGCCGGGTACCGGTATCTGGACTTCCAGTTCGACAAGGGCGACAACAACCTGATGGATGAGCTCATCACCAAGGGTCCATTTGCAGGCGCCCTGTTCCGGTTCTGACAAGCCGGGGCAATCGGCCCCGGTTGCACAGGTGGCAGATGGCGACAAATTGCTCGCTGATGTTCCGTATTCCGGTTTAAACTCCGGGCCTGTCCGGGTGGTTCCCGAATACGGCTTCACTTAAACGATGTCTGCTTCAAGTTTTTCCGGCCTGTTTGCGCCGGTGCGCCGCCTCGCGGCCCGCCGCGGTGGCGTGCCGCTGCTGGTGCTTCTGGCGACCGCGGCGCTGATTGCGCTGCTGATCGTGACGCGACCGGCACTGGAGCCCGAGCCGCATGCCGAACGTGTCTGGCCGGTCAAATCGGTGGAGATCCGCCGCCAGACGCTGCGTCCGCAGCTGGCGCTGTTTGGCGAGATCGTGGCCGGGCGACGCAGCGAACTGCGCGCGCTGGTGGCGGGTCCGATCACGCAGATCGGCCGGAATTTCCGCGAAGGTGGTCTGGTCGCCGGCGGCGAACTGCTGCTTGAAATAGACCCGTTCCGCTATCGCACCGGGCTCGCCGAGCGCCGTGCGCAGCTGCGTGAAGCCGAGGTGCGGCTGGACCAGCTGCAGCGCGAACATCGCCGGATCGAGGCGCTGTACGTCGATCACACGGTTTCCGAGCGCGACCGTGATAACGCGGAGCTGGCACTCAGGCAGCAGGAGGCCGTCGTCGAGCAGCGACGCATCGACGTGGAGCGTGCAGAACGCGATCTCGTCGATACACGCCTGCTTGCGCCGTACGCGGGGGTGATCGGGAAGGTCAATGCAAATCTCGGCAAGCAGCTTGGCATCAATGACAAGGTGGCCGAGCTGACGGATACGGGCCAGCTGGAAGTGCGCTTCTCGCTGTCGAATGCCGAGTACGGTCGCCTGATGAGTGGGGGAGAGCAGCTGGTCGGGCGCGAGGTGACGGTGACCTGGCGGGTGGGTGAACGCGAGCTGGGCTTTCTGGCACGGATCGCCCGGGTCGGGGCCGAAATCGTTTCGACCACGGGTGGTGTGGACGTCTATGCAGTGCTTGAAGACGGCCTGCATCCGGATCTGCGGCCCGGCGCCTTTGTTTCCGTCAGTGTGCCTGACAGGGAATACCCCGATGTGTTCGTTGCGCCTGAAAGCGCGCTGTACGGCCGCGACATGCTCTTTGTGATTGCCGACAGCCGGCTTGCCGAGCGCCGGATCGAGGTGCTCGGTC
>JAHDYN010000306.1:0-1109 GCA_023383735.1 Gammaproteobacteria bacterium
CCAGGTGGCGCAGGAAGCGCGTGCCCAGCCCGGCCCCCTCGGCCGCACCCTCGATCAAGCCGGGAATATCAGCCATCACGAAGCTGCGCAGCGGACCCACCGAGACCACGCCCAGACCCGGATGCAGCGTGGTGAAGGGATAATCGGCAACCCGCGGCCGCGCCGCGGAAACGGCCCGCAGCAAAGTCGATTTGCCGGCATTCGGCTTGCCGAGCAGCCCCACGTCGGCGAGCAGGGTCAACTCCAGGCGCAGCGAACGACGCTCGCCCGGCGTACCGGGACCTGACTGGCGCGGCGCCCTGTTGACGCTGCTCTTGAAGTGCTGATTGCCTCGACCGCCCTTGCCACCGGCGGCAACCAGGAGTTCCTGGCCTTCCCGGGTCAGGTCACCCAGCAACTCGCCGGTATCGGCTTCGATGATACGGGTACCGGCCGGCACCGGAATACGCAGGGAAGCTCCACCACGCCCGGTGCATTGGCTGCCCGAACCCGGCTCGCCATTCTCCGCGGCAAAGCGCCGGTTGAAACGGAAATCGGCCAGCGTATTGAGCCCGCGACTGGCAACAAACCAGACACTCCCCCCATCGCCGCCGTCACCACCATCCGGGCCACCGCGCGGAATGAATTTTTCACGCCGGAAACTGACACAGCCGCGCCCGCCGTCTCCGGCGATGACGTTGATGCTGGCTTCATCGACAAACTTCATATGCGGGGTGCCGGAACAAAAAACCCCGCATTACGCGGGGTTTTTCCGGTCGGCGTTACCGTCGATCTCAGGCACTGACGGCCGGGATGACGTTCACGACGCGGCGACTGGAAGCGCCCTTGACCTCAAAATTGACCACCCCGTTCGCCTTGGCAAACAGCGTGTGGTCGCGGCCAAGGCCGACGTTCTTGCCCGGGTGATACTCGGTACCGCGCTGCCGGACCAGGATATTGCCGGCGACAACCTGCTCGCCACCGAACTTCTTGAGGCCAAGACGCTTTGACTCGGAATCACGCCCGTTCCGGGTACTGCCGCCTGCTTTCTTGTGTGCCATCTGTGCTAACTCCGTATCGTCTGGCCGTCTGATTCAGGTACCGCAGGAATCCGTGGTACTCAGGCTGCG
>JAHDYN010000306.1:1119-2919 GCA_023383735.1 Gammaproteobacteria bacterium
TCTGAACCCAATAGCGTGCGGATCCTGAGGATCCTCAGCCTGCACCGCCGGCAATCGCCGTGATCTCGACCAGCGTGAAACTCTGCCGGTGGGTCTTCATGCGCTTGTAGGTCGTGCGACGCTTGAACTTGATGACGCTGATCTTGTCGGTGCGATCCTGGGCAACCACCGTGGCGGTGACTTTTGCACCGCTGATGTTCGGCTTGCCCACCTGGACGTCGGCACCTTCGCCGACCATCAGCACCTCGCTGAACTCCACGGTATCGCCGGCGCCGGCTTCCAGCTTTTCGACCTTCAGGCGATCGCCCTGGCTCGCGCGGTACTGCTTGCCGCCCGTCTTGAAAACAGCGTACATCTGACAAATCTCCGGGGTGGGCCGACTGACGGCCACGCAAAATGAGCGCGAATTCTAGTGAATCAGCGCGCCAGGTTCAACGGGTAAGGCCAACAAACACGCTGTTTCCGGCCGGTCTTCGCCCGGGAGCCTGGTTTCGGGGCGGTTGCCAGGCCGCAGCACCCGGCAACCGGGCAGCAATCTCCCCGCCCCCGAGCGCCAGGGCCAGGGCCGCGTGCATCGGCGGCAGGGCTGCTGGCAATACTTAGAAGTACTGAGGCGGCGTTGTGTACACGACAGACCATCGCGGGCATTATTCGTTTCGCGATGCATCTAGTCCAACCCGAATACTCCCGCTTCGACCTGGAAGCCGTGCGCGCCCTTGTGGCCGACGACTGGCCGGCCGTAAACCGGGAAATCACCCAGCGCCTTGGCAGCGATGTCGCGCTGGTCAACAGCGTGGCCCACTACATCATCGGCAGCGGTGGCAAGCGTCTGCGCCCCCTGATCACCCTGCTCTCGGCCCGGGCCTGTGGCTATCAGGGCGACCGGCACATCACCACGGCAGCGATCATCGAGTTCATTCATACCGCCACGCTGCTGCACGACGACGTCGTCGACGCCTCCGATCTGCGCCGCGGCCAGGACACGGCCAACAGCGTGTTTGGCAACGAAGCCAGCGTGCTGGTCGGCGATTTCCTGTACTCGCGGGCCTTCCAGATGATGGTGCAGGTCGGCCAGATGCGCATCATGGATGTGCTGGCTGACGCCACCAATACGATTGCCGAGGGCGAAGTGCTGCAGCTGATGAACTGCAACGACCCGGACACGACCGAACAGCGCTACATGGACGTTATCTACCGCAAGACGGCCCGGCTGTTTGAGGCCGGTGCCCAGATCGGCGCCATCCTTGCGGCACAGACCCGCGCCGTCGAAGATGCCTTTGTCGAATATGGCCGGCAACTCGGACTGGCCTTCCAGCTGGTCGACGACGCCCTCGACTACGACGCCATCCCCGGCGAGCTTGGCAAGAAAATCGGTGATGACCTCGCGGAAGGCAAGCCCACCCTGCCGTTGATCTTCGCGCTGCTCCGCGGATCACCACGCCAGCAGCTGATGATCCGCCGGGCCATCGAGAATGGCGGGCTGGACGAAATCAACGCGATCCAGGCCGCCATCCAGTCCACCGGCGCTCTGGCCTATACGGTGGCCAAGGCCCGCGAGTGTGCCAACAAAGCCAAGCTGGCCTTGGACCGGGTGCCGGATTCGATCTTCAGGACCGCGCTGATGGACCTGGCGGAGTTTGCCGTCGAGCGGCGTTACTGAGGCGCCTGCGAGATCTCCCTTGCCGCTCACGTGCGGCCCGCGTATAAATGGCGCCCGATTCCGGCTACCGGCCCAGCCCGGTCAGCACCAGACACCGTTCGGGGTGTAGCTCAGCTTGGTAGAGCGCTTGCTTCGGGAGC
>JAHDYN010000307.1 GCA_023383735.1 Gammaproteobacteria bacterium
TCGCGACGATGAGCTTCATCAATGCCAGTCAGCCCTATGTGCTGACCGAGATCCTCGGCATTCCCTTCGAGGAGCAGGGCTCGCTGTCGGGACGCCTCACCATCATCCAGGAACTTGCCTTGCTGGCCATGCTGACGCCTGTGGGTGCCATTTCCGACAAGTTCGGGCGCAAGCCGGTCTATGCGACGGCATTCTTCATCATGGGCATCGCCTACCTGCTTTATCCGCTGGCCGGGGCGATCTGGATGCTGGTGGTGTTCAGGCTGGTGTTCGCGGTCGGGGTGGCCGGCAACGCCGTGATGCTGCCGGCGGTGGCGAATGACTATCCGCAGGAGGGCAGCCGGGCGCGCATGCTGGCGGCCTGTTTCATCTGCAATGGCCTTGGTCTGGTGCTCATCCTGGCGGTGATGCGCGGTTTGCCGGTGCGCTTTGCAGACCTCGGGATCGATCCCGTCACCGCCGGGCGCTACTGGCTCTGGACGATGACGGCCATCTGCTTTCTGGCGGGCACCGTCATCCTGATTGGCCTGAAACCCGGCGCGCCCCAGCAGCTCACCAAACGGGAACCGATGCTGGCGACCTTCAGGGTCGGCCTTGACGCGGCACGCAATCCGCGTATCGCGCTCGCCTACCTGGCCGCTTCCGTATCGCGTGGCGACATGGCGGTGCTGAGTACGTTTTTCGTGCTGTGGCTGACCCACACCGGCGTGGAGGCGGGCCTCAGTACCGCTGCTGCCAGCCAGAAGGCGCTGACCTTCTACATCGTCATCCAGGCCTTCGCACTGCCGGCGGCGCCGATCTTTGGCTGGTTGCTGGATCGCATCGACCGGGTGGTGGGACTCGCCATCGCCATGGCAATCGCCGGTGCCGGATACTTTTCCCTGTGGTTCGTGCCGGATCCGCTCGGCCCCATGATGTATGGCGCAGCCGCGCTGATCGGTGTGGGCGAGATGAGCGCCAACCTGTCGGCAACCTCCCTGATCGGCCAGGAGGCGCCGGAGCGCGGTCGCGGTGCCGTGCTCGGCATGTGGAGCTGGTTCGGCGCGGCCGGCATCCTCGGCATCGCGCTGGCCGGTGGCTGGCTGTTTGACAACGTGAGCAAGATCGGTCCATTCATGTTCATCGCCGCTGCCAACGTGGCCCTGTTCCTGTGGGCGCTGCTGTTGCTGCGTCGCGCGCGGAAGAATGCTGCATGACTTTCCGCATCCATCGCCACGCTGTCCGAGGGTCCTTGCTGCTGCTGGCCTGCGCGGCGCTTTTGTCCGGCTGCACCCGGTTTTCCGGCCACGGCACGGAACCCGTGACCACCATCGACAGCGGCCAGTTGCGCGGCGCCCGTGTCGACGATGTGCTGGCCTTTCGCGGCGTGCCCTATGCCCGTCCGCCGGTCGGGGATCTGCGCTGGCGCGCTCCGCAGCCGCCCGAATCCTGGGAGGGCATACGCCCGGCGACCGACTACGGTGCAACCTGTGCGCAGCCCGACTCAGCCATGCTCTGGTTTCCGCTCGTCAATCCCAGTGAGGACTGCCTGACGCTCAACGTCTGGACTCCGGAACTCAGGCCGGCAAAGCCGCTGCCGGTGATGGTCTGGATCCACGGCGGAGGCTTCTCGCAGGGCAGCGGCAACCTGCCACAACTCAACGGCACGGCGATTCCCCGGCAGGGTGTTGTCATGGTGACCATCAATTACCGGCTGGCGTTGTTCGGCTTCCTCTCTCACCCGGCCCTGATTGCCGGGGATGAGACAGCCGGCAACTACGGGCTGCTTGATGCGGTGGCGGCGCTGCAGTGGGTGCAGCGAAACATCGCGGCCTTCGGCGGCGATCCGGCCCGCGTGACGGTTTTCGGCGAATCAGCCGGTGCCGACATGGTGAACTACCTGATGGTGTCGCCGGCGGCGCAGGGGCTGTTCGCGCAGGCCATCAGCCAGAGTTCCTCCGTGGGCATGGCGCCGATTCCGCGCCTCGAGGAGCGGGTCGGCTTCAATCCGCCGGCAAGACAGCTGGCGGACAATTTCATCGCCAGGCTTGCATTGCCGGAGACTGCCGACCTGGCCGCGCGCCTGCGCGCACTGCCGACTGCCGAGCTGCTTGCCGCGATGGGCGAACGTGACCGCTTCACGCCCATCGTCGATGGTAAGGTCCTGCCCGATCAGCCGGGCCGTCTGTTCGCGCTCGGCAGGCAACAGAAGGTGCCGTACATGACCGGCGGCAACAGCTGGGAAGCGAGCCTCGGCCGGATGATCGGTGGCGGGTTTTCACCGGCATTTGCCGCCAGGCTGGTGCCTGCGGCCGACAAGGCGCGGCTGTACCCGGGCCTGTCCGGCGAGGCGCTGGACGATGCGGTGTTCGGCGACCTGGTCATCCTGTCGCACTCGCATTATCTGGCCACGCAGATGCATGCGGTGCAGGCACCGGTGCACGCCTACTACTTCTCCTGGGTTGCTGACGATCGCCGTGCGCGCCAGCCTGGCGCGGCCCACGCGGACGACATCGCTTTCGTGATGGGCACGCTGGATACCGAGACCGACCTGGGGCGGGTCACGGCAGGGGACGAGGCGATCAGCCGCTTGATGACCGGGTACTGGGTGGAGTTTGCCAGGCGCGGTGATCCCAACCGGCCCGGCCTGCCCGAGTGGCCGGCCTGGGAGCCCGGATCAGCGCGCGTGCTGGAGATCGGCGAGGAAGTCGCCGTGCGCAACGGGTTTCTGGCCGGGCGTATGGCCTACCACCTGAAGCGCGGGCAGGAGATGCTGGAACGTTCCCGCTGACAGGCTTCATCATCCCCGATGCCAACTCACCTACAATGCCGGGCAGCCGGTATGGTCGCCCCAGGCGCGATCCGACCGGGTTATGGGCATAAATGAGGAGTATTTCAGTGATGAATATCTGGTGCCGGACGCGGGCTGTGCGGAATGG
>JAHDYN010000308.1 GCA_023383735.1 Gammaproteobacteria bacterium
GGCAAGAAATGCTAGCCAGCCGCTGGCGCCGTTTGCCAGCAGGAAGATCGCGACGATGGGGCCGAGCAGAAAGGCAATCGCAACCCGGGGCGCGAAGATGCGATCCATCAGCCAGCCGGCGGCAACCCGGCCGAAGAGCAGTGCCACGGCGAGTATCGACAGCGCATTGGCCGCCCGCATCGGCGTGACGCCGCGGCTCACGAGCAGCGGCACCAGATGAACCTGGATGCTCGTGACCGCGATACCGATGAGCAGAAACACCACCAGCATCGTCCAGAAGTGGCGCGTGGCCAGCGCCTGCTTCAGCGTCAGGCTGGGCGGCGCACCGTGCTTCACTGCCCTGTCCCTGCTGCCGGCCGCTGTATCGCCGTCCGGCAAGAGGCCCATGGACTGCGGCGAATCACGCACCACCAGCAATACGCTGGTGCCGCCGACCAGGATGATTGCCGCCGCGACCACCAGCCAGGCGCTGCGCCAGCCGAAGGCGTCGATGGCCCACTGCGTCAGTATCGGCCAGGCAAAGCCACCGATCCCGACACCCGCCAGCGTCACGCCCAGCGCCAGGCCGCGCTGCCGGTCGAACCACAGCGCGATGATCCGCGTGAAGGCGATATGCGTCGTGCCGACGCCGAACACCGCCAGGGCGATGTAGCGCAGATAGAAGGTGAGGACATTCGCATCCTGGAAGTAGAAGGAAGCGACCAGCGCCGCTTCGAGAACCAGGCCGACCAGGATCACGCGCCGCGCGCCCAGCCGGTCGACCAGCAGACCGAAGAACGGTGCGACAAAGGTGATCGTCAGCACCGACAGGAAGAGCGCCGCAAATACCTCGGTCTGCGACCAGGCAAACTCCGCCCGCAGCGGCGTGACAAATACACCAAAGGTATAGGTGAGCACGGTGGCCAGCCCGCAGGCCAGCCCGATGCCGCAGGCAAGCGCGACATACCAGCCATAAAACAGTCTTTTCATTCACGCACCCCGCCCGGCCCAGCGGACACTTATACACATTTACACATCCCGGCGTCGATCCGGCAATCGGGCCGCGGGGAATGCGCGGCCATTGTGCAAACAGGCCTCTGAACTGATACAAATGCCTGCAAGTCCTGCTTGATGCCATTTGCACAAAGGGTGCCCGTACATGCGGAAACTGCTGATGACCGGCCTGGCACTGCTCGCCACTGCGGCAGCCGCCGGGCTGCCGCCGATCACCGATCCACCGAGCGGTGAGCATCATCGCGGCAAGTTCGTTTGGTTTGACCTGGTCACGACGGATGTCGCCGGCGCACGGCGCTTTTACGGCGAACTGCTCGGCTGGACATTTGAACAGACAGGCGCCGATCAGGATGCCTACACGCTGGCCACAGTGGCCGGCACGCCGGTTGCCGGCATCGCCCGTCGCCCGGTGGCAGCAAAACAGCAGCAGGCTTCCAGGTGGGTCAGCTTCATCTCTGTGGCCGATGTGCCTGCTGGCGCAAGGCAGGTCACGGCAAGCGGGGGCCGGATACTGATCCCCGAACAGGTCGTTGCGGGTCGCGGCACGATGGTCGTGCTGGCCGACCCCGATGGCGCGCCTTTTGGACTCATCGACTCGGTCAGCGGCGACCCGCCTGATGTGATGGTGGAAGTTGGCGAATGGATCTGGGCGGTCTACCAGAGCCCGGATGCCGGCAGCGCAGCGGCCTTCTATCAGGATATCGGCGGCTATGAGGTGATCGACGACGACCGGTTTCCCGGCACGCCGCATTTTCTGCTCGCGGCAGACGGCTATACGCGGGCCAGTCTGGCCGAAATTCCGCCAGAGCGGCTGGAACTCCGGCCCGCCTGGCTGTACTTCGTGCGGGTCAGCGATATCAAGGCAAGTCTCGCGCAGGTCGTCAGGCTGGGCGGCAAGGTCCTCGTGGAGACCAGACCCGAAGCACTGAACGGGCGGATTGCCGTGATCACCGATCCGGGCGGGGCACCGCTCGGCCTCATGGAGTGGGATACCGATGCCGACACGGAGGACTGACATGGCTCGCCTGATGACAACAGCCATCGCCGCGGCGGCCGCTGTCGCCGCGCTTGCCGGCTGCAGCTCGGATGGCTACAGCGGCGGATCGACCACCATTCACACCAGCTACTACTACGGGAGCGGCTGGTATAACGACCCGTATTACTGGTATGGCGGGCCCGGCTACATCGTGGTGCCGCCCAACCGCCCGGACAGGCCCGTGAAGCCGGAACATCCCATCGCCAGACCGCCGCAGCGACCCGAACCGACGCCGTTGCCGGCAACGCCCGGCACGCGCCCGGCACCATCGGGCGCAAACCGTTCGCGCATGCCGTCGGCCCAGCCGCGCATTTCCTCGCCAGCGACGCGCATGTCGATTCCACGGGGCACGCGCGGTGGCGGGCGGCGGCGCTGAACAGGCCATGAGATCCGACGAAGGGGCTGTTGTCGGGTTGCCCGGGCATCTTGAGGCAGCCAGCACGACGCTCTATCCTCCCGAAGTCATGCACCCGAGCCGCAGAAGCCCGTTCCGCGCCTTCGGCCGGCCGTCACGCCCGGCTGCGGCCCTCTCCATGTTGCTGCTGGTCGCTGCCACCGTCCCGACTGCCCGTGCTGCCGATATTCCCGCCGGCGAACTCAGCACCGCCGAAATTGCCACGATCGTTCGCCAGCAGGCAACGGAACTTGCCGCCCAGCGTGCCCTGATCGAGAAGCAGCAGGGCATGCTGGAGTCCCAGCGCGCACTCATCGACAGGCAGCAGCGGGAACTCTCGGCCCAGCGCGATGCCTTGAACGCCTTGCAGACGGGCGGTACACCGACCGTCGCCGAAGCCGCAACTGCCGCGCCAGCCGCTGCCGCTCCCCCAGCCCCAGCCCCCGCCCCCGCCCCAGCCCCCGCCCCCGCCCCCGCCCCCGCCCCAGC
>JAHDYN010000309.1 GCA_023383735.1 Gammaproteobacteria bacterium
TGTCGGCGTAGGGCAGGCCGTCGAGGTCGGTGTCGCGGCCCCAGGCATCGACCAGACGTTCCGGTGCAAATTGCTCGAACTCGTAGGGCCGCTCGGGGTCCAGCAGCAGTACGCCGCGGTCGGCGATCCACTGGATATTGATCGGCCAGGGAATGTACTGCCGCGCTTTCTGCGCGAGCAGGAAGTAATCCTCGATGCGGTAGTCCTCCGGCATGATCAGGCTGGAGATGAAGATGCCCACCCGGCCTTCGGGCACGGTGTCCTGGTTGAGGTAGTACTCGTAGTAGTTCGGCGCGACCAGCTGCGCCGGGGTGCGGTTCATGTACTTGTAGGTGGCGTAGCCCCCGACACCGGCGACCACGGCCAGACCGGCCAGGCCGATCAGCAGTTTTTTCAGCAGGCGCATGCTTGTCTCCCCCCTTGCCGTGCTGCCCGATCCTACAGGACCGGCGGGGCTGCCTGCAGGAAGGGCGAGATGCGTTCGGCCACCAGCCGGATGGTGGCCTCGGGGGAGCCATACAGACGCAGCGCGAGATCGGTGATGCCGGCATCCCGGAAGGCCAGCACGCGCCCGAGCAGCGGGCCGAGGTCGGCAGGGTCGCCGACCAGCGTGAGCCCGTCAGCCAGCGCATCCATGATCCGGCGCGGCACGGCGGGCGAGGGGTCGATATCCTGTGCGTAGGCGGTGGCCAGCGCGGGCAGCGAAGCTTCGATGAGATCGCAGTCGGCTGCATCGATATACGGCGCGAGCCGCGATCGCTGCCAGAGACCGCGCACCCACAGTTTGCGGCGCGCCTCCGCATACGCCGCTTCGCGATCGGCCTGCACGTGCCAGGCAAGCAGGTTGCAGACCGGGTAGCCGGCAACAGGCCGGCCGGTGTCAGCCAGTCCGGCGTGCAGGATGTCCAGCGTGGCGGGTAGCTGCGACAGACTGATATCGCTGAGCATCACGCCGCCGGCGCTGCGGGCTGCCAGCGCGAGCATCCGCGGCCCATTGGCCGCCAGCCAGATGCGCGGTGCTGCCACGTCGGTGTGGACCGGCCGGTAGTCACGCACCTGGAACAGCCTGCCATCGAAGCTGAAGGCCTCGCCCTTCACCGCACGATGCAGGAACTCCAGACACTCCGCGACACCACGGATCATGTGCGGATGTGTCGCGCGCCGGTCGGGCTTGAGGCCCATGCCGATCATCGTGCCGCCACCACCACCGACCACCAGGCTGGCGCGCCCGCGGCTCAGCTCGTTGAGTGTCAGCAGTGAATTGGCGATCTTGAGCGGGTGCAGTTCGAAGGGGCTGATGGCCACCGGGCCCATGCGGATGGTCTGCGAGGCGCAGGCGAGCGTCGACAGGGCCACAAAGGGATCACGTGCCGAGAGGATATTCGGCAGCCAGATCGAGTCGAAACCGTGGCGTTCAGCCAGCAGCCCCAGAGCGCAGAGGCGCTCCGGGCTGTCGGGCTCGAAAATGAAGTGGATGCGCATCAGCGTGACGAGAGCGCCGGGCGCATCCCGCTGCGTTTACACGCGCTCGAATTTCGGCAGTACATGCTCGGCAACGATCTTCAGCCCGGCCATCGGCTCGTCGAACAGGCGGATGGACAGCTCGGTGAGGCCGGCCTTCTCGAACACGCGGAAACGTTCGATCTGCAGGTCGATGTCGCCGAGATCGCCGGCCGAGGAGCAGGCCGCGATCAGCCGGGTGACGATCGATTCCGGTACGTCTTCGATCTTGCCGCTGCGGGTCCAGAAGGCCTTGGCGAAGTTCTGCCACTTGTCGATCACCAGCTGGCGCTCTTCGGGTGTCACGTAGGGCAGCATGTCGTATTTCGGCGGCAGCAGTTCGCCGCGGAACACCAGCTCGCGACGCGCCTCATACATGGATTTCTCGCGGTCGGCCTTGATGTGCCAGGCCCAGAAATTGCCGATGCGGAAATCGGCATGCGGCGTCTTGCGTGCGGCAAGGCCGGCCCGCAGTGCTTCCATGTGGTGACCGATCTTTTCCGGCGTGACGTCGCTCATCTGCGTGCCGTCGGCAATCTCGCCGGCCAGCTGCAGCATCTTCGGGCCGGTCGCGCAGGTGAAAATCCCCGGCCGCGCGGCCTTCGCCCAGCCATTCTTGAGCGGCCGGCTGAGCTGGAACACCTCGCCGGCATAATTCATCACCAGCTTGCCGGCGGTCACCGAGCTCACGATATCGACCGCCTCGCGCACGCTCTGCAGCATGCGGTTGGCCTTCGGGTCGAGCTTCATGCCGATGGCGCCCATCACCGAGCCGCCGCCGCCGATCGCGACGATGGTGCGGCCGTTGCTGATCTCGTTCAGGGTCTGCGTCGCATTGGCAATTTTCAGCGGGTGCATCTCGTAGGGGCTGATGGCCAGGATGCCGAGGCGGATCTTCTTCGTCGCCAGTGCCGCCGGCACCAGGGCCACGAAGGCATCGGGGTTCTGGTGATAGTTGGAGTGCCAGAGGGTGCGGAAACCGTAGTTCTCCGCGGCGACGGCGATCTCCGCGACCTGCGCCGGGCTCAGGTCCGGCTCGAGGATGATGTCTATCTGCATGGTGGTGTCCGGTTCGGGAAAACGGGGCGTGTAGCGTGCCCGCCGGCAGGCAATAACTCAACCCGCAAGGGTGCCGATGCCTGGTCGTCAGGCGGATGACCCGCCCGATGTTTGGCTATACTGTCGGCGGCGCCACATCCATGAATCTCACCCTTTATTCCTCGCAAGGTTCAGGCAACTCCTACAAGGTGGAGCTGCTGCTGCGCCTGATGCGCCAGCCCTACCAGACACGGCAGGTCGACCTGCGGCGCAACGAGCAGCTGGGTGTGGAGTTCCTCGCGCGCAACCGTTTCGGCCAGGTACCGGTGCTGGTCGACGGTGACATCGTGCTCACCGACTCCCACGCCAT
>JAHDYN010000310.1 GCA_023383735.1 Gammaproteobacteria bacterium
GCCGAAGGGCGCATCGCCGTGACCCGCATCGAACTGCACCCGGTCGTGCAGTTTGGCCCGGGCACCGAGGTGTCGGCCGACGAACTGCGGCGGCTGCACGACTCGGCCCACCGCAACTGCTTCATCGCCAACTCGATCAGGGCCGAGGTGACTGTGGTCGACTAGCCCGGGCGCCGCCGGCACCCCGACTTATAAGATCTATTACGTATATTGCTTTCAAGAAAGCTTTCGGTACCATAAGAACTATCTTTTATCGTTCTTATAGCACCGAAAGGCTGACCCATGCGCTCCTCCCGTCTTGTCTGGCAGATCCTCGCCGTGGTTTTTTTCCTGTCCTTCGCGGCACTCGGCTGGACAGGCCGGGAAATCTACCTCGCGGCGCCGCCCATTCCCGACAAGGTCATCGGCCATGATGGCAGCGTGATCCTCGAGGGCGCGGACATACGCCGTGGCCAGCAGGTCTGGCTGGCAGCCGGCGGACAGCAGCTCGGTTCGGTCTGGGGACACGGCGGCTACCTGGCACCGGACTGGTCCGCCGACTGGCTGCACCGCGAAGCCCTGGCGCTGCGGAACGAACTGGCAACGCAGATCTTCGCCACACCTTACGCGGAGCTGACCTTCGAACAGCGTGCCGGCATCGACGCACGTGCCCAGACAGAGATGCGTCGCAACGACTACGACGCCGACACCGGCACGCTGCGCATCTCGCCGGCGCGAGCCGCGGCCATCAGCACGGTCGCTGCACACTACGGCGAGCTGTTCGGCAACGGGCAGGCTCTGGACACGCTTCGCGAGCAATATGCGATGACCGTGGACACGGTGCCCGGCGCAGCAGACCGTAGCGCGCTCTCGGCATTCTTCTTCTGGTCATCCTGGGCAGCCGCCACCGACCGCCCCGGAGAGACCGGCCTTTCCTACACCAGCAACTGGCCACATGAACCGCTGGTCGGCAACCGCATGACCGCCGGCAGCGCCATCTGGTCGATCGTCAGCGTCGTGCTGCTCATCGCCGGCATTGCCGGGATGCTCTGGTACCACAGCACCCGGCACGAGCCGGAACCGCCGGCGGCACCGGCCAGGGATCCGCTGCTCGGCGCAAAGGCGACCGCCTCGATGCTCGCCACGCGCAAGTACTTCTTCGTGGTGGTCGGCATCCTGCTCCTGCAGGTGTCGATGGGCGTGATCACCGCGCACTACGCCGTGGAGGGTCAAACCTTCTTTTCGCTGCCGCTGGCGGAAGTCCTGCCCTATGTGGTGAGCCGCACGATCCATACGCAGACCGGGATTTTCTGGATCGCCACCGCATGGCTGGCAACGGGGCTCTATATCGCGCCCCTGCTTTCCGGCAAAGAACCGGCTGGCCAGAAGCTCGGCGTCGACCTGCTGTTCTGGGCGCTGGTTGCCATCGTGGTCGGCTCCACCGCAACGGGCTGGCTCGGCACGCTGCAGGCGCGCGGCACCGACTTTGCCTTCTGGATCGGCAACCAGGGCCTGGAGTTCACCAGCATGGGCCGCGTCTGGCAGATCCTGCTGTTTGTCGGCCTGATGTTCTGGCTGTTCCTGCTCGGCCGTGCGCTGTGGCCAGCGCTGCGCCAGCCCGGTGAGACGCGCGGCCTGATCGCCATGGTGTTCCTGTCGGCCACCTGCATCGGCGGTTTCTACGCCACCTCGCTGGTCTGGGGCCAGGAGACGCACTACTCGATGATCGAATACTGGCGCTGGTGGCTGGTGCACCTGTGGGTGGAAGGCTTCTTCGAAGTATTCGCCACCGCCGTGGTCGCACTGATCTTCACCCGCCTCGGGCTGATCCGGGCCAGTACGGCAAATACCGCCATCGTCATGGAAACCACCGTGTTCCTGTTCGGCGGCATCCTTGGCACGCTGCATCACCTGTACTTCACCGGCACACCGACCTCGGTGATCGCCCTCGGCGCGGTGTTCTCGGCCATGGAGGTCGTGCCCCTGGCACTGATCGGCATCGAAGGCTATCGCACCTATCTGCGCAGCAAGGCAGCGCCCTGGGTCGCCACCTATCGCTGGCCGATCCTCTTCTTCGTCGCCGTGGGCTTCTGGAACACGGTTGGCGCCGGATTGCTCGGCTTTGCCATCAACCCGCCGGCATCCCTCTACTTCGTGCAGGGCCTGAACCTCACCGCCGCCCACGGGCATGCAGCGCTGTTCGGCGTGTACGGCATGCTCGGCATCGGCCTGATGCTGTTCTGCCTGCGCGGACTTTATGCACCACGCCGGCACGCCGACGCCCTGATTGGCAAGGCCTTCTGGTGCCTCAATGGCGGCCTGGCCATGATGGTGTTCATGTCCCTGCTGCCTGCCGGGATCTACCAGGCCGTGGCCAGCATCACGCAGGGCCTGTGGTATGCGCGGTCACCGGAGATCATCCACTCACCGGTGATGGAGTTCCTGGTCTGGATGCGGGTACCCGGCGATATCGTCTTTGCGCTTGGCGTCCTTGCGCTGTCGGCTCATGTACTCAGGCTCCTCGGGCGCGAGCCCCGGGAGATGGAACAAGTCGAATTTGCCTCCGCCAGTGAAACGGCATGAGTCCGCTCAGGCATAATGTCGGGCATGCGTCTGACGACATTCACCGATTACAACCTGCGCGTACTCATCTATCTGGCCATCCAGCCGGAAAAACGGGCCACGATTGCCGAGATTGCCGCTGCCTTCGAAATCTCGGAGAGCCACCTGATGAAGGTCGTGCACTTCCTCGGCAAACAGGGTTTTCTCGACAACGTGCGCGGCAAGGGCGGCGGGCTGATGCTCGCCAGGCCGCCGGAAGAGATCAATGTCGGTGCCATCGTGCAGCTCACCGAGGCCGATGCCCTGCTCGCCGAGTGCTTCAGCGACGAGCACAACGCCTGTGTCATCACCCGCGTC
>JAHDYN010000311.1 GCA_023383735.1 Gammaproteobacteria bacterium
GAGTTGGGGCTCGCCGCTGCCGATGAGCCGGGTGACCTGGCCACGCTCGGTGCCGATGAGGAGTGGCTGCTGGTGCAGAAGCTGCGTGCTTACAGCGTGGCCGTGCGCCGCGCCGCGGAACAGCGCGAGCCCTTCGAGGTCGCCCACTATCTTTACGAGCTTGCCAGCGTGTTCAATGCCTTTTACAACAGGCATGTGGTGCTCGATGTGGCCGAACCGGTTCGCAGTCGTGCCCGGCTGGCTCTGGTCCGGGCAACGCAGAGCGTGCTGCGCAGTGGTCTCCAGCTGCTCGGTATCCGTGCGCTGGAGCAGATGTAGGGGGCGCGGATGGCAGCCAGACGCAAGACCAGAAAGCGGCGTTCCCCGCGGGGATCCCTGTTCAGCCTGTGGCTGATCGTGGTGCTGGTGGTGCTGGGCGGGGGCGCCTGGTATTACTGGACGCAGCGCGAGGCCGCGCCGGAGACACCGGCTGCCGGGGTGCAGAAGCCCGCCACGAAGCCACCGCCGGCCGGGCCCGAAGCGCCCACGGAAGCCCCGGACCGCTTCGAGTTCTACGACACCCTGCCCCAGGCCGAAGTGCCGATAGCCGAGGACGGAAAATCACCGGGAGCGGGCGTCAGCCTGCCGCCGGTGACCGTGCCCGGCACCTACGTGATACAGGCCGGTGCATTTCCGCAGTTTGCCGATGCCGACGCGGTAAAGGCGCGGCTCGCCCTGCTGGGTATCGTTGCGGAGATCCAGAGCGCCGAAGCCGATGGCCGCCGCTATCATCGCGTGCGTATCGGGCCGGTCGATGATCTCGACAAGCTCAACAGGCTGCGTGCCCGGCTGCGTCAGAACCGCATCGAGTTCATGGTCATTCCCGTTGCGGAATGAGGCGCGGCTTGCCGGATCCCCAGCATGACCAGTCCCTTTGCTGCCCGTTTTCCGCAACTCGCCGCCCGCCTGTCGTGGCGGCAGCTTGCAGCGCTGCCTACGCCAGTCGAGCCGGTGCCGCGTCTGGGTGCAGCGCTCGGGCTGCCTTCGCTGCTCGTCAAGCGCGACGATCTGAGTGGCCAACCCTATGGCGGCAACAAGATCCGCAAGCTCGAGTACCTGCTCGGCGATGCACTTCAGCGCGGCTGCGACAGCGTCCTGACCTTCGGTGCCGCGGGTTCCAACCACGCGCTGGCCACCTCGATCTATGCCCGGCAGCTCGGACTCCGTTGCCATGCCGTTGTATCGGATCAGGTACAGACACCCTGGGTTGCCGACACGCTGCGCTGGCATCTGCAGCTCGGTACACAGCTGACACCGGCGGGCAGCTACGCGCAGATGCTGGAAGCGGCGGCGAACCTCCGCGTGCAGCATTCGACCGGTGCAGAGCGGATGTACGAGATTCCCTGGGGCGGTTCCTCGCCGCTCGGTACGATCGGCTTCGTCGCGGCGGGTTTCGAGATCGCTGCACAGCTTGCGGCCACCGGCGTGCAGGGTCCGGTGCGCATCTATCTGGCCTGCGGCACCATGGGCAGCGTTGCCGGCCTGGTGCTGGGTCTCAAGCTGGCCGGCAGCGATGCCACGGTGGTCGCCGTGCCGATCCTGCCCCTCGAGCGCGTTTCCGTGCCGGCGATTGCCGCACTGTGCGCTGCCACGGGGCAGGCGATGCGGGAACGCGATGCGAGCGTGCCCGACTGCCCCGATCCCCTGTCACGACTGGAGTTCCGCACCGGCTTTCTGGGTGCCGGCTATGCGCAGGCCACGCCCGAAGGGCTGGAGGCGATGCTCCTTGCCGATGAACTCGCCGGCCTGAAAACAGAGACCACCTATACGGCCAAGGCGCTGGCCTGCCTGATCGCCGATGCGCGCAGCGGGCGTCTCGCCGGTTGCGTGCCGATATTCTGGCAGACCCTGAATTCGCGACCGAAACCGCCGGGACTCGCAGCGGTGGATGCCGGGCAGTTGCCGCTCAGTCTGCGCAAATACCTGTAGGAGCGCCTGCCAGCGCTAGTCGTCCTCGGCGATCTGCCTGAAATCGATGCCGAGCGAACGCAGCTTGCGGTACAGATGCGTGCGTTCCATGCCTACCCGTTTGGCGAGCTGACCCACACGTCCGCCGCACAGAGCGAGCTGCTGGCTCAGATAGCTGCGCTCGAACTGCTCACGCGCTTCACGCAGGGGCATGCCGAGCAGATCCTGCTCGATGAGGGCCGGGCTGCCAGACTGTGGCGGCACGAGGTGCTGCTCGAGTTCAGCCAGGCCGATTTCTTCGGCGCCACCAGCCACCAGCAGCCGGCGCACGAGCGTGGTCAGTTCGCGGACGTTGCCGGGCCAGGGATAGTTGCGCAGCCGGTTCTG
The DNA here is from genome assembly GCA_023383735.1 of Gammaproteobacteria bacterium. GTDB lineage: Bacteria > Pseudomonadota > Gammaproteobacteria > Steroidobacterales > SHZI01. The sequence continues at coordinate 2,335 of JAHDYN010000311.1, forward strand.
GGCGGCCAGCCCGAAGCGGCGAAACGGCAGGTCTTCGTGCTCGACCAGCTGTTCTGCGCATTCGCGCAGCAACTCGGAGACATCTTCACGCCGGTCGCGCAATGCCGGCACCCGCAATTCCAGCACGGCGAGCCGCGACAGCAGATCCGGGCGGACCTTGTCGGCACGTGCCGGCGAAAGCGAAGCCATCATGCGAAGCTCGATGGCAATGGTTTCTGCATGCCCGACGCGCGCGAAGCTGCCCTGTTCGAGCGCACCGGCCAGCAGGCGCTGTGCCGCCGGATGCAGTTCGTCAAGCTCACACAGATAAAGCGTCCCGCCCGCGGCGCGCTCGAGCATGCCCGCTTCATCCTGCCCTGCAGTGCTGATGCCAAACAGGAGCTGTGCGGCATTCTCTTCGGGTACCGAGTTGCCAACCAGCGTGACAAAGGGTCGGTCGCTGTCGCCGGCAAGTCCGTGTATGTGCTGTGCGAGGGTGCTGCGTCCGGTGCCGGGTTCGCCGACGATCAGGACAGCCGCCCGGTAGATCGGAAGAGCGTCGTGGAGGGAA
>JAHDYN010000312.1 GCA_023383735.1 Gammaproteobacteria bacterium
CGGCCCCACGCCATGGGGCTGGATGAGGCCGCTGAACCAGGCATAAATCAGCAGCAGAAACAGGATCACCGACAAGGTGATGCGTACCGTCAGCGCCCGTACCATGCGGCGCGAACCGCCCTGATCCTGATTGAGGAAGAACAGGCCCGAGAACAGGCTCAGGACGATTCCGGCAAGCAGCAACAGTATGAGGGCCTTGAGCATCGATCCGGGTCAACAGCAACAACGACGGGCGAGGAGCATACCGGTTTGGACGGTACTGCTCACCCTGATTGCGGCCACCCTGTTCAGCAGCCTGGGTATCTGGCAACTCGGACGCGCCGGGGAAAAGCGGGCGATCTTTGCTGCCTATGCGCTGGGCGCCGGCGGTACGGCCATCGACGGACTAAGCGGGGCTGATGTCACGAAACAGCGCTATCAGCTGGTCAGGCTGCAGGGTCGGTACGACTCGACGCATCAGGTGCTGCTCGACAGTATCAGCCTTGAAGGCCGGTCCGGATACCACGTGCTTGCGCCCTTCATCACCGCCAGCGGCAATGTGCTCGTGAACCGTGGCTGGGTGGCGGCCTCAGGTGACCGCAGCCGCCTGCCGGATATCGCTGTCTCGGAGCAGCCGCGCGTGCTGACCGGCCGGATCGACCGGCTGCCGCGGCCGGCTTTGCGGCTGAACCCGGCCACAGTCGACCCCGCTGCGCCCTGGCCACGACGGCTGCTGTTTCCCACGGTGGCGGAAATATCGGCGCAAACCGGTTACGTGCTGCGCGACTTCCAGCTGCTGCTGAACCCGGGCGAAGCGGACGGCTTCGTGCGCGAGTGGCGGCCGGCACTGATGGAACCGGAAACGCATCTCGGCTACGCCATACAATGGTTCGGTCTGGCGGCCACGGTGGTCGTCATCTTTGTCATTCTGGCCTGGCGCCATATCAGGACCCCCCAAAGCGATGCCCGGTAATCAATCACGCGGAAAACTTCTGGTACCGACCCTGCTGGCACTGCTGTTCGTCGGGCCGTTTGCAACAGCCATTTTCCTGTATTTCTACGGCGGCGACGGCTGGCGTCCGCAGGGATCGGTGGCACATGGCATCCTGATCGAAAATCCGTCTTCCCTGGACATCGGGCCCGTCGCATTGCCGGACGGCTCAAGCACCGGTTTCACCGGCAAGTGGTCGCTGCTCCAGGTGGGCAATGGCAGTTGCGAAACCGCTTGCCAGCGGTCGCTCTATGAAGTTCGCCAGGTGCGCCAGGCACTGGGCAAGGAGATGTCGCGCGTACAGCGCTTCTTCATCACCACCAGCGGTACGCCGGATACCGAATTCATGCGCAGCACACATCCGGATCTCATGGTTATCGACAACTCGGTGCCTGCCGGCGGCAGGGTGCTCGCCGCCCTCGGTGCGTTCAGCGAGGAAGACGTGTTTGTGGTGGACCCGCTCGGCAATATCATGATGCGTTTTCCGGCCGGCACCTCCATGAAAGACATGCACAAAGACCTGAGCCTGCTGCTCAAGGCCTCCACGATTGGCTGAGGCGGCACGATGAACCTCGCTCTCTGGTATCGCCGCTGCCTGTGGGCCGGCGTCGGGCTCTGCCTGGTCGTCGTGGTGCTCGGCGCCTATGTACGGCTCTCGGATGCGGGGCTTGGCTGCCCCGACTGGCCGGGCTGCTACGGCCATCTGGTGCTGCCTGCGGATGAGGCGGTGCGGAGTTCGGCCCAGCTGGCTTACCCCGAAAGGCCGATCGAGGCGGGCAAGGCCTGGCGTGAAATGATTCATCGCTACGCTGCAACCGGTCTCGGCATGACGATCATGCTGGCGAGCCTGCTGGCCTGGCTCAACCGGCGCGATCCGCGCCAGCCGGTGATCCTGCCCGCCGTACTGCTGGGCGTGGTGATCTTTCAGGGCCTGCTCGGCATGTGGACGGTCACGCTGCTGCTCAAGCCGCTGATCGTCATGGGGCATTTGCTCGGCGGTCTCACCACGCTCGGCCTGCTCAGCTGGCTGCTGCTGGAAGCCGCCCGCAACCAGAACGGGACGGTGATCCGGCATGCGCCCTGGCTGGCGGTCGGCGGTCTGCTGATCCTGATCGCGCAGATCGCTCTCGGCGGCTGGACGAGTTCCAACTATGCCGCGCTGGCCTGTCCGGACATCCCCACCTGCCAGGGTCAATGGTGGCCGGAAGACAGCAACTTCGCCGAAGCCTTTGTGCTGTGGCGCGGGCTGGGCATCAATTACGAGTTCGGCGTGCTGGATGCACCGTCGCGGGTGGCCATCCACTTCACTCACCGGCTTGGCGCCGTGGCGACCTTCGTCGCCCTGCTGCTGATCGGCCTGCGCTTTCGCGCGCCGGGTCAGGCGACACGGGTACGACAGGCCGCATCGCTGGTGCTGGTCGCGGTAAGCCTGCAGGTGCTGATCGGTGCAGGCGTGGTCTGGTTCGGGCTGCCGCTGCCGCTGGCCACCGCACACAACGCGGTGGCTGCCTTGCTGCTGCTCAGCGTGATCAATCTGAACCATGCCGCCTCGTTCAGCCGGCAACCGGCCTGACGCATGGATGTCACGCCGATCCTCGACCAGCTGAACGACGCGCAGCGCGATGCCGTCACTGCCGCACAATCTCCCATGCTGGTCGTTGCCGGTGCCGGCAGCGGCAAGACGCGCGTGCTGGTGCACCGGATCGCCTGGCTGATCCAGGTCGAGCAGGTATCGCCGCTCGGCATACTCGCCGTGACCTTCACCAACAAGGCTGCGGCCGAGATGCGCAGCCGGATCCACGATCTCCTGGACGCGCCGGTCAACCATCTCTGGATCGGTACCTTCCACGGCCTGGCACATCGCCTGCTGCGCCGGCACTGGCGCGAGGCGGGGCTGGTCGAATCCTTCCAGA
>JAHDYN010000313.1 GCA_023383735.1 Gammaproteobacteria bacterium
GCTTTCACGATGGCTTCGAGCCAGCGCTTGCGTGCCGCCATGTCGCCGTCAGCGGCGGCGAGATCCGCGAGCTTGAGTCGCGCCTCCAGCGCTTCACCGGCGGGCACCGGAAAACGCGCGACGAGCGCGGTGTAAACGCGCACTTCGCCCGCACGCTGGCCGGCAGCGGTGTACAGCTCGGCGGCCTGCCAGAGCGCGGAACGCTGGAGTTCGGGGCTTTGATCGGCACTGTCGGCAATGCGTTCGTACTCGGCGGCCGCTTCCGCACTGCGCTGGTCTTCACGCAAGGCCAGCGCCAGCTTGGCGGTGACATCGGCGTTGAAGCGGTGTTCGGGAAACTCGCGACGGAAACGCTGCAGCAGCTCGACTGACTCGCCCCAGCGCTCGCTGGTCAGGAGCAGCGTGGCGGCATCGAAGAGCGCACTGGGACGAATGTCGGCATCCGGCGCCGCCGCATCGATGCGCAGGAAGTCTGCAACTGCAGCATCCACGTCGCCATCAGCCTGGGCACGCTCGGCCTGCCGATAGATCGAGGCGGCGATGCGGCTTTCCACCTCGCGGCTGGCAGCCGTGTCGACAGCCAGGCCGCGCAGCCGGACATAGGCAGACTCCGCCTCGGCATAGTGCGCGAGATCAAACTGCGCATGGCCCATGACCGTCCAGGCCACGCGTTCGAGTTCAGGCGACACCGGCGGCTGCATGGTGACCACCAGGCCGGCAACTACGGCAGCCCGCTCTGGCTGCTGGCTGGCATAGAGCTGTTCAGCCACGTTGGTCAGCACCGCACCGGCCTGCGGGTGGGCCGGGAAATCAGCGGCGAAACGCAGCGCCTGCTCCATGTGGCCCTGATGCCAGGCAAGCTGTGCCTCCCCCGCCAGGCGCTTTTCATGTTCGCCCGAGGCCAGCAAGGCGGCGTAGCCGGCCTCTGCCGATTTCTCCTGCAGTCCGTAATCGTAGGCGGCACGCAGATAGGCATCGCGCGCCGCATCGAAATGCTGCGCCTCGAAGAGCAGCTCGCCGAGCAGGAAGCTGCGCTCTGCCGACTGCGGATCGTCGGGGAAGTAGGCCAGCGACAGCCGGTACCAGCCTGCCGCCCGTTCATAGTCGGCCGGCAGCTTGCTGGCCTGGGCCAGCGCATGGTCGTGCTGTGCCAGGTCGCCGAGATGCTGCTTCAGCTGCGCAACGAGTTGCGGGTAGTCGGCAGGGGCCCGCCCCTGCCAGAACGGCGCATCCAGGCCGTAGGTCGCCACGTATTCCTGCTTGGCCTCCAGCACCAGGCCCGGGAACTTGCCGCGCACATAGGCATCGATGGCCGACTGCAACAGCTTCGGTGCCTGCACATTCACCGGATCACGCTCGACAAAGGCCGCGTAGCTTTCGGCGGCGTCCTGAAAACGCTCCTTGTCCAGATAAAGGTCGCCGAGTGCCGCGTAGAGCAGATAGGTCCAGGCCGGGTCACCGTAAGGCTCAAGCACCGGCGGAATCGACGCGGCGCCTTCCAGCCAGGACAGGCTGATGCTGACCACGCGCAGCGTGTCGTCGAGCAGTTCGCGCTCCGGCCGGCTCATGGCCTCGATCTGCTGCCCGGGGTCACCCGTCGGCCCGCCCTGTCCACCGGCCAGCCGCCGGTCGATCAGGCGCGCAAAGGCAGCCAGCGCCTCTTCGTAGCGACTCTGCTTGAAGAGCGCCCAGCCGTACTTGTACAGCGACTGCTCATAGAATGCCGAATCCGGGCCGCTGTCGAGCACGGCTGCATAGGCGAGTTCGGCCTGCGCATACTGCTGGCGCACCGAATAGCTCTCACCGCGACGGAACTGCGCTTCATCCCCGTGTGCGGCAGACGGCGACTCGACAACCAGACGGTCGAGCATGGCCAGCGATTCCTCGCCACGGCCCGCACCCTCCAGCGCCCGGGCCAGCTGATAGACGACGGCGCTGCGCTCCTCACCGGCCAGCGCGGTGTCGGCATCACGCATGTCCAGCAACTGCGTATAGAGGCCAACTGCTTCCTCGAAGCGGCTGGCCCCCGCACCGGCGACTTCCGCAGCGCTTTCCAGTTCGGTCGCCTTGTCGAGGTTGAGATCGGCAAGACGCCGCATGGCCTCGGCACGCATGGTCGCCGGCCCGGTACCCAGCGCAAGAAACCGACGGTATTCCTCCATCGCCAGTGCCGTGCTGTCGACGACTGGCAATCCGGTACGCACGTCGAGCGGCCTGGCTTTTAGGCTGCCGATGGTCTGGCGGTCGGCCGCGGGGGTCTTGTCGGCAAATGGCCAGAGTCCGCCAGCCAGCGTCACGCCGATCATCAATGCGGCGACCGGCGCGCTCATGGCTTGCGCTCCGCAGCCGGCACCGCGCGCGCGGCAGATGCCGCGCGATCGTAGATCGTGGCCAGCGCAAACTGTGCCTGGACGCGATAACTCAGCAGCCGCTCGCGCTGCTCATTGAGTACACCGATGGCCATTGCCTGCAGACGTTGCTCTTCATCGGCACGGTCACGCGCCAGTGTCGCCTGCATGTTGCTGATACGCGGGGCGAGGCCGGCGATGCGCGCCGCAAAGCGATCGAGTTCCGCCGGCGTATCCTGCCGGGCAGACTGGCCGGATGCATGCGCGGCCTGCGCCTGTTCCAGCAGTGCATCCAGTTCCGCGAGATTGCGCTGCTGCTGCCACAAGCGGTACTTGTAGTCGCGATCCAGATTCCAGCTCAGCACGCCCTTGAGCACGCGGTGGCGCTCCGCGGCGTCACCGGCTGCCGCGCTCGTCAACAGCGGGCTCTTGCCCAGCGCATCGAGACGCTGCCAGTGGTCGAGTTCCTCGGTGGTTGCCAGGCCGGTCGTCTCGCGCGTTTCGGCGACGCGCGCCAGGTGCGCCGC
>JAHDYN010000314.1 GCA_023383735.1 Gammaproteobacteria bacterium
CCGCCACGGCAACCAGCGCGTTGCTGGTCATGTGGGCGACGATCGCATCGACGATGCGCCCGCGCTGGTAGAGCGCGATGGCAAAGCCGGCACCTGCCAGCGTGCCCGCAACCCAGCTGGTGTGCAATACGCCGAACAGCAGCGAGGAGAGGAGGAAGGACAGCCATGTGAACTGTCCGGGCCGGACGTTCTCGAAATCGCTGGCCACCAGTTTGCGCAGCAGATAGCCGCGAAATGCCAGTTCCTCGGCGATCGGCACGGTGATGACCGAACCAGCCACGCGAAACACCAGCCAGGCAACGGCCTGCCAGGCCGGCAGTTCGGCCAGCCGCATCTCGAGGAGCACGCCGTTGCCGTTGTCGGGCGGCGCGAGAGCGATCCACAGCACGAAGACTGCAGTGCCGATCGCGATTGCCTGCCAGCTCAGGCCGCGGGCGAAGCTGCGGTACTGCGCGCGGAAATGCCACAGGACCGCTGCCGTGGCGACGACGCCCAGCGGGTACAGGGCGGCAAAACCGCTGGAGAACGCGGCAATCAGCATCGAGGCCGTCAACAGGGTCAACAGCGGCGCCAGCAGAGCCAGCGCGGGTCCGGAGTCAGCCACGGGAAAAACACCTGGCGCGCCTTCGGCCGCGAGCAGGTGGCGGTGCGACACGGCGATCATGCCCAGCGCGACGACACTGAAGCTGATCCAGCCGGCCTGTGAATGAAAGCCGGTAACGGCGATATCCGGCGAATACGACACGCCGATCGAAATCAACGCCGTGACACGCAGGACGTTGACCAGCCAGATCACGACAATCCCGACCGGGATCAGCAACAGGGCACGCGGAAAACGCAGTTCGGCCTTGAAGAGCCAGAGATATACGGCTGCAAAAGCAGTGATCAGGGCCATGCCCTCGTAACCCGAGCACTCCGGAGCGATCTGCACCGCGAAGTCGCCCGCCCCCAGGATGGCGCGCTCCTCGTCGATGTAGACGTCCGGGTAAATCAGTTCAAGCAGTTGCCGGGTGCACCAGAGCGTCATCCGGGCGAGTGGCAACCAGATTTCCTGGGCAAGGAATCCGCCCAGCCAGGCGAGAAAGCCTGCGGCCGCCGCAACAGCAATGCCCAGCTTCTCGTTGCAGGCGACCTGCATCCACCGCCACGCCGGCGCTGCTGCCAGCAACAGAAAAACCAGTGTCAAAAGGCCGAGCGCGAGCGTCGTCAGCAGCCATTGGGCGGTGACCAGGCTGCCGTCGGCTGCGGGACCGAGCACCGGCCACGCGGAAAACAGAAATGCGCCGCAGGCCAGCCCGTGTGCAGCCAGCCATGGCCACCAGCGATAGCCGCCCTGGTCGCCCAGCGTTCCGGTGATTGCCTGCAGGCGTCGGCTGAAGATCAGCAGACAGGTCGCCAGGAAGGCCACCGCCACCTTGAACGATTGCGCGGCAGACGCGATGACCATGGCGACCAGCCCGGTCTGCCCTGACAACTCGGGGACCGTGAGGATATTGATGCCGACCAGCAACTCGGTGAGCAGCAGCGCCGACAGGCTGAGCCAGCGCGCTTTGGGCATGGTCATGAAAAAGCCCGCTTTTCCATCGCGTGGAAAAGCGGGCTGTCTGCAGTCTGAGAAACGGGTATGTACAGCTCCGGGCAGCTCAAACCACCCGGAAAATTCGCATCAATCAGCGGGCACGTACCGCGGTGCGGCGGCGACGCAGACCTTCTGCCCCGAGCAGGCCAACACCGAGAACCAGGGCCAGCGCCTGCGTACCCGAGGTCGCGTCGATTTCCGGTACCGCACGCACCGGCGGCGTTGTTCCGCACACCCGGGCACTCGGATACCGCTTGCAGAACTCGGCAAGAATCGCCTCGCGATCGATGGTGATGCTCTGCCAGTCACCGCTGGACTGGGCGTTTGCGCTGCCAGCGAAAGCGAGCAAGGAAACCGTTGCTGCAACGCCTAAGATCGATTTTTTCATTGTTTGAATCCCTTCATTCAGCTCGGCGTGTACGTGAAATCTTTTTTAGCACATCAGTTGCCCGACTGCCACTCCTCCAGCAAAGCCGCAAGTAACTCGCCTGCCGGTTGTTTAGGAAGCAAGGAACAGGCCATCTGCGACAGCAATACGCGGCGATTTAACTCAATCCGCGATATTCACCGGAAATGCGTGAACAGCAGCACAGTCGGGCAGCGGTGAAGCACCTTTCTGGCAGCCTCGATCGCCGCCTCCGGCTCATGCATGACAGCAATCTGTATAGCCAGCCGACACCGGATGGGGCGATTGGCGAGCGCGAGGAACCATTACGAGGACAGACCAATCAAAAACAATGGCTTGAGTCCGTGTTTGTGCTGTACAGAGATCCGGCAGGCGATCAGGAACGCGGACTACCGCCAGACCGCTGCTCTTGCTAGTGTTGTACATATTGCCGTTGTATCCGGAAGAGGGAAGACATGTCCCAGTTCAAGAAACTCTATCAGGCACCCTTGCCTGCGATCATCGCCCTGCTCATCGTCTACGTCTGGCAGGGCCTCGGCCACACCGTCATGTACCTGATGGAGCACAAGTGGTTCCCGGAAAGCGTGACCACGGTCGCCATCGTCGGCGGGTTCGTCGGTGCGGCCCTGGTCTGGATCGGCAGGAACAAGTCGGAAAATGCCGCCACCCTGCTCGGCTTCCTGGGCGGCAGCCTGATCTGGCTGACCTGGATCGAATTCAATTTTGTCTACACAGCCGATCAGCTCGGTGTGGAACCGGCCATGTGGGGCGCCAAAGAAACCCTGCCCGAGTACCGCGTCATGCTGTCCTCGATCGGCGTGCTGATGGCCTCGCTGATGTACTTCTTCTACAACAAGGACACCCGCTGCAACCTCTT
>JAHDYN010000315.1 GCA_023383735.1 Gammaproteobacteria bacterium
ATCGCCGCGATACTTCCAGACCAGTGCGATGTTGGTGCGCGCATCGGCACGGTCGGCATTGGTCATCTGTACCTGCAGGTATTCCTCGATGGCCTGCTCCATCGCCTGACGCTGAGCCGGCTGCAACTGCCCGGGTGGCGCGGCGAGCAGGTAGCCGACGACGGTCACGCGCACGGCACGTACCGGATCCTTGAGCATCGATCCCGCCGTGGCCCAACGCTGTTCGGGCGGCATGCCTTCGAGCCCCTGCAACGCACCGATGCGCACCAGCGGGTCCGGATCATCCAGGCCGCGATTCAGGGTGGCAAAGCGCGCCGGCGACAGCCAGGGCGCCAGTTCGCTCAGCGCCGTCGCGCGCGCAATCGCGGGTTGGCTCTCATCCCCTGCCACCTCGGCCAGCAACTGCGGTGCACTCAGCTGCATGCTGCGTGCGGCCTGCAAGGCCGGTGCAAAAGTCTGCAAACCCTTCCGCCCGGTGCCATGCCAGCGCGTCACTGCATCCGCAGCCCAGGCCGCAGATCGATCAGCATGACAATCGTTGCAGGCGTTTGGCGTACCGAGACTCTGCGAGAGATCGGGGCGCGGCACCCGGAAGCTGTGATCGTGGCGCTGGTCGACGCCCATGTAGGTACGCACCGGCATATGACAGGCTGCACACTCGGCCGCTGCCGACTCCGGGGCATGACGATGGTGTGTGGCTGCAGCGTACCGGTCAGTCGCATGACACTGTGCGCAGACCGCGCTGCCCGCAGCACGCAGCTTCAGGCTGTGTGGTTCATGGCAGTCACTGCAGCTCACACCCTGCGCATGCATCCTGCTCTGCAGAAACGAACCGTAGTTGTAGACCTCATCCAGCATCTGGCCGTCGGCATGGTAGAGGTCGGCCGTCAGCAATGCGGGCAGATGCGTATCGGCAAGCGGCTTGCCGGGCCGATGGCCTTCCAGCAACTGGGCGCGGCGCGCATGGCAGAGCGCACAGGTCTCCAGTTCCGTCTGCGCCTTGCGGGGCGTGGTGCGTCGTGCGGTACCGGTCGTCGCGTCCATGTTCCAGGCTGCGCGCGGCTCGAAACGCGCGACCAGGCCGAGCATCTGGTCCGCTTCACGCTGGCGATCCGTCAGTCTGGCCCAGGCGAGATGGCCGGAAGCCGGCCCGTGGCAGGCCTCGCACGCAACATTGATCTCCGACCACCGCGTCGCGAACCGATCCGTCGCCACATCGTAGTTGCGGCGCAGATCGGTCGAGTGGCACTCGGCGCACATGAAGTTCCAGTTCTGGCTGGGCTTCGTCCAGTGCAGCGGATCCTCATGCTCCACCTTCTGCCCTGCGTACAGGTGAAACCAGCGCTGCCCGCCCTGTTCCGCCGGGCGCGAGTCCCAGCTGATGGACAGCGCCTGCAAGCGGCCATCGGGGAACTCGATCAGGTACTGCTGCAGTGGCGTGATGCCGAATGTGTATCTGATGGCGTAGTCGGCGGGCTTTCCGTCCGGTCCGTCGGTGTTGACGAAGTAGCCGCCATCACGGCGAAAAAAGCGCGTCGTCTGGCCCGCATAGCTGAACTTCGCATCGGCGAAATCGCCAAGCACTGTCTGCTCGCTCGCCACCTGCATGGCGAGATCGTGATGCGAGCCCTGCCATGCCTCGACTTCGGCAGCATGGCACTCGCCGCAGGCTGTCGCACCGACATAGGTGACCGGGCCCTGGCTCAAGGATGGCTGCTCCTGCACCCCGTCGCGATCGCAGGCCGATAGCAGCAGCAGGCCAAGCCACGCACCCGAAACCAGGCCGGCAGGTATCAGTCCCCGCTTGTCCGGATTCAGGCGCAGCCGCACTAGCGAACCACTCCGTCGTCGCGCAGACGTTCGGCAATGCGCGGGGTGATCATGGCCAGGGCCATGCCGCGCGACTCGAGGTTCTTCGCCCGCGTCGTCATGCCATAGACTTTTTCGGCACTACGCGTCTCGTAGACATTCGTCGCCAGCTCTACCACGCCGCTCACCGACAGGACGGACGGAAAGGTCTCGAACTCCCCATACACCACTGGCACGCCGTAGGCGCCAAAGTATCCATAATCGTAGCCATAGGCGGTGGGCTTGTAATAGCCGCCCCCCCGCTCCTCCCTGGAGCCGCCTTCCCTGGCCCCGGCATTGACCGCCACCAGGCTGGTGGCGATCACCGCATCCGCACCGATCGACCCGACCGCCGCCACGACGGTCTCCCTGCTGAGCTGCGCATCCACTGCCATCACGGCGCAGCTGGCGGTTGCCTTGACCGTATCGCTGCGCAGCCGGGTGGCAAGCGCACGCTCGAAAGCGCAGCGCACGTTGCGATCGGGACTCACACCGACGACCAGCAGATTGCCGAAAACCGGGTTGCCCTCGACGCTTTCACTCCACTCACCCTTGAGTTTGACGGACGAGGTACAGCCCGCGAGGCTGACGGCGAGAAGCATGATCAGGCCCGGCACCAATGCCCGGCCTGGCGAAACTCGCTGATTGCATTCAGTCACACGGTACACGGCTTGCTCCCGGAATCTTTCAGAATGGCAGATAGCGCGGAGAATACGCGGGGTGCCGGGCACTTGGCCACCGCCCGAGGTTCAGCGGGGCATACGCATGCGACGCCGCATCGCCTTTTCGGCCTCGACCACCACAAGGATCAGCAGCGCCGCGACTACACACACGCCGAGATCCCCTGCTGCCAGAGGCACTGTCCCGAACCACGCATTGCCGGCCGGCAGATAGATCACGGCCAGTTGCAGCAGCACGGTGAACAGCACGGCCGCCAGCAGTTGCCGGTTGGATGTCAGGCCCTGACTGAACAGTGAAGTCCACTCCGAGCGGATTGCCAGCACATGTCCAAGC
>JAHDYN010000316.1 GCA_023383735.1 Gammaproteobacteria bacterium
TGCGCTTTGGCATAACTCTCCCTTTCCCGGCGACTCATGGGGCGGGCCGAGATCACCCGAAGTCGCTGGCCGCGGATCGTGAAGACCACCATCAACAGACGGCCTGCCGCCGTTTTCCCAAGCGCCATGTGGCGTAGCTCGGCCGCTGAGTGGCTGGCGTCAGGCCTCACCACGAGTGGCCGACCCAGCAGCACCTGCTCACACTCGGTCTGGGTCACCCGGTGCCGCGCCCAGTTCTTGTGCGAATTGCCATCGTCCCACTCGAAACTCTCAATGCCCCGGAAGGGCGGGTTTGATTCTGCAGGGGTCATCGTATATTAGATCAATATACAAATCGAGCTCGGTGTGGGGTACCGGTAGTCGTGCGGTTCAGCTGCACTGTCATTGATCCCGTCGCACCCCTGCCACCCATGAATCGGGCTACTTCATGGAGAAATCGCTATCCGCACGTGGGACCGCGCCATATCTGGTAACAGGGAGTGAATCGCGCGCTTGGGTGACAGATGCCTCGATCGGGATTGAATATCAGCGGCGATGAGTTTCGGGAAGTGGAAGTCACGGCATGTCGATTTCCACCCAACATTGACCTAGGCTGGGCCCAAGTCAGTAGGACAGATCCTGGGAGAGCTTTCAGTGGCCAAAACAACGCACATTTTCGCAATGTTGCTGTTCTCATCGCTAGTGCTGGGGTGTGCAGGAGACTCCGTGGATAATGCATCGACTGTAACTGACGCGCCTGATGCGGCATCTAGTACCAGTGCGACTGTCCATCGCGCTGGTATTGCGGAGATGAGCGCCGATGGGACTCTGACCATCACCATGTTTGGCCCCGAAAGAGATCGTGATCTAACCTCAGTTTATCGGCCCGGTGATCGGAATTATGAGTCTGCGCGGGTTATTGCGGATGGCATCTTGCCCGGCGAGCGCAAAGACATACCAAGGTACCTTGCAAGCGTTGATATGGAAGCCGACGGCACAATTATTTATGCCCGCTTGGGGCCCGATGCGGATCCACTGGTAGCGCGACGCTATCTCAAACCGGGAACCCCCGAGTATCAGGAAATCATGTTGATTGTGCCGGACTTGAAACCGGGCACGTTCAGAATGATCCCGGAGGGGGCATTCGATCATGTTGACGAGCCATCATCTCCATCCTCCGCACCAAGATGATCTGCTGCACGATATGTGCGTAAGCGCTCAACTAAAGCCATTCTTCCGGGGCAGGTAGTTTCCTCAACTGATCGCTACCCAAACAACTCCGCCCTCACCCGCTCCAGATTGATCGGCAGAAAATTCCCTGCATCGCCGATCGCCGATGCTGTTGCCTTGAGATGCTTGAAGGCATCCGCTGGTGTGTCCGCTCAACCCTCGACAAATCCGTAACTCAGCGCAGCTCCGGCAGCGGCTCGCCCTCCGGGACGAACAGCAGCGCCAGCCCGTTGTTGCAGTAACGCTGGCCGGTTGGCGCCGGTCCGTCACCGAAGACATGGCCCTGGTGGCCGCCGCAACGCGCGCAGTGGTACTCGGTGCGCGGCAGCAGCAGGCGGAAATCGCGTCGGGTTTCGATGTTTGCCGGATCGATGGGCTGGAAAAAACTGGGCCAGCCCGTTCCGCTGTCGTACTTGCCGTCGCTGGTGAACAGCGGCTGGTGACAGGCGGCACAGATGAACGTGCCCGCGCGCTTTTCTTCGTTCAGCGGACTGCTGAAGGGTGGCTCGGTGGCCTCGTGGAACAGCACCCTGCAGCGGTCGCCATCCAGCAGTTGCCGCCATTCATCGTCAGAGCGGCTACCTTTGGTGAACCCGGTCATGACTCTCTCCGGCAATCGGGCAAAGCCCGGGACCAGAGTATGGCATGGCTGCAAAACCGACTGCGCAGGGCCGGATCTGTGCCGCAGTTCGCGCCCGCCGGCAGCCGATTCGGGCAGGATGACATGCTATCTTCCGAACAAACCGACCCGAGCGGAAACCGGCCATGGCGCGGAATGTCACAGCACTGGCAAACACCGATCAGCTGCAGCAGGCAAAGCAGCTGGGTGAACTGGTCAATCGCGAGGTCGGTCAGGTCATTCTCGGCAAGCAGGCGGAGATCGAACTGGCCTTCACCTGCCTGCTGGCCGGTGGTCACCTGCTGATCGAAGACGTGCCGGGTGTCGGCAAGACCCTGCTGGCACGCGCGCTGGCCGGCGTGCTTGGCCTGTCCTTCCGGCGCATCCAGTTCACCAGCGACATGCTGCCCGCCGACATCATCGGCATGTCGGTATTCGAACAGGACACGGCGAAGTTCCGCTTTCATCCCGGCCCGGTCTTCTCGCATGTCGTGCTGGCCGATGAAATCAACCGCAGCACCCCGAAGGCACAGAGCGCGTTGCTCGAGGCCATGGAAGAAAACCAGGTCACGCTGGATGGCGAGACACGCGAACTGCCAGTGCCCTTCTTCGTCATCGCCACGCAGAACCCGCTGCATCAGGCCGGCACCTATCCGCTGCCTGAATCGCAGCTCGACCGTTTCCTGATGCGTCTCGGCATCGGTTATCCGGCCGAGGCCCTCGAACGCAAGCTGCTGCGCGGTGAAGACCGGCGCCTGCTGCTTTCGGAGCTGCAACCGGTCATCGACAGTGCCGGACTGCTCGCGCTGCGCTCTGCCGCCCGCGAACTGTTCCTCTCCGATGCCCTGCTCGACTATGTGCAGGCACTGGTGCGCTTCACGCGCCAGTCCGCGCTGTTCGAACTCGGCCTCTCGCCGCGCGGTGCACAGGACCTGGTGATGGCCGCTCGCTGCCTTGCGCTGCTGCATGGCCATCCGGGCGTGCACCCGGAGGACGTCAAGTCGGTATTCTCTGCGGTCGCCGGT
>JAHDYN010000317.1 GCA_023383735.1 Gammaproteobacteria bacterium
ATGGCGTCGAGCAACCAGGCGAGCACGAGCTTGGGATCGGCCAGGCCTTCGCCGAGCTTCGTCAGACTCAGCGACACGATGTGCACGCCGTAGTTGCGCGGCTGATCGCGGCATGCGGATTCGGGCAGGTCGCGACAGACCTGCGCCAATGGGTCGTCGTCGACGAGCAGTGCGTGCAGGCGGGCGTAGCCGCTCATGAGCAGCGGTACCTCGCGTGGTCAATGATCAGGTCGGCGGCCATCACGGCTTGCACGCGCAATCCGCGTGTCATGCGTCACCTTTCCCGTTTCGCGCCTGGCGAGGTTCTGATGAATGCGACTGTGATCGCAGAAGCTGCCGCGTCACCATGTCGAGGATGCCGCCGTTGAGGAAGTACTCAACCTCGGCCGGGGCATCGATCCGCACGGTCGTCTCGAAGGTCGTTTGTGACCCGTCCTGCCGGGTCGCCGACACGGTGGCACGTTGGCCCGGCTCGATGCCGTCTGCCATACCGCTGATGCTGAAGGTTTCATCACCCGTCAAGCCCAGCGACTTCGCTGATTCACCGTTCCTGAACTGCAGGGGCATCACGCCCATGCAGACCAGGTTGCTGCGGTGGATGCGCTCGTAGCCCTGCGCGATGACGGCCTTGACGCCTAGCAGCGCCGGGCCCTTGGCAGCCCAGTCGCGCGAACTTCCCGAGCCGTACTCGGCTCCGGCGATGACGATCAGCGGCGTGTCCTCTGCCTGATAGCGCATGGCGGCGTCGTAGATGCTCAGCGTGTCGCCGCTGGGCACATGCACCGTCCATGGGCCTTCGGTGCCTGGCGCCATGGCGTTGCGCAGGCGGATGTTGCCGAAGGTGCCGCGCATCATGACCTCGTGGTTGCCCCGCCGTGAACCGAAGCTGTTGAACTCCGCACGCGGCACGCCTTGTTCGATCAGATACTTGCCGGCCGGTGAATCGGCGCCGATCGACCCCGCCGGCGAGATGTGGTCGGTGGTGATCGAGTCACCGAGCAACGCAAGGACGCGCGCGCCCTTGATGTCGGCCGGCGCTGCCGGCTGACCGGCGAAGTCGATGAAGAAGGGCGGCTCGCGCACGTAGGTCGAGTCGTCTGACCACTCGAACAGGGTGCCGGTCGGTGCCGGCATGCTCTTCCACTTGTCGTCGCCTTCGAAGATGCGTCCGTATTCGAGTTCGAACTGCTGCGATGTCACCGAAGAGGCGATCAGCGACTCGACTTCCCCGGCGCTCGGCCAGATGTCCTTCAGGTACACCGGCTTGCCGTCGGTGCCGAAGCCGAGCGGGTCGCGCGTCAGGTCGCCCAGCACCGTGCCGACCAACGCGTACGCGACAACCAGCGGCGGTGACGCCAGGTAGCTCGCTTTCACCTGGGGGTGAATACGGCCTTCGAAGTTGCGGTTGCCCGACAGTACGGCGGCCACCGTCAGCTTCTGGCCTTCCACCAGGTTGGCGACTTCTTCGGGCAAGGGGCCGGAATTGCCGATGCACGTCGTGCAGCCGTAGCCCACCAGGTTGAAACCGAGTTTCTCCAGATACGGTGTCAGACCGGCCTTGTCGAGATACTGCGTGACGACACGCGAACCCGGTGCCAGCGACGTCTTCACCCACGGGCGCGATTGCAGGCCGGCTTCGACCGCCTTCCTGGCCAGCAGACCGGCGGCGATCATGACCGACGGGTTCGAGGTGTTGGTGCAACTCGTGATGGCCGCAATGACGACTGAGCCGTGCGTCACGGCAGTTGCGCCATTGGCTTGCGCCAGATGCTCCGGTGGTGCCTTGAGATATTCACCCGCTTCGGAGCAGCTTTCGGCGATGAGTCGTGCGATCTCCTTCGCACTCGCCTGCGCTGATGCGCCGTCGGCTGCCGACTGGAACGACTGCGCCACAGCCGCCAGTGCGACGCGATCCTGCGGCCGCATCGGGCCGGCCACACTCGGCTCGACCTTGCTCAGGTCGAGGTCCAGCACTTCGCTGAAGGTCGGCTCGGAATCCTCGTCGGTCCTGAACAGGCCTTGCTCGCGTGTGTAGCGCTCGACCCGATCGACGCTGTCGCCGCGCCCGGTCAGCTGCAGGTACTTCAAGGTGTTGGTGTCGACCGGAAACAGCGTGGCGGTAGCGCCGAATTCAGGCGACATGTTTGACAGCGTGGCGCGGTCGGCAATGCCCAGGCTGCTCAGGCCGGGGCCGAAAAATTCGACGAACTTGCCGACGACGCCATGTGCCCGCAGCATCTGCGTCAGCGTCAGCACGAGGTCGGTCGCCGTGGTGCCGGGCGGCAGTTCGCCGCGCGTCCTGACACCGAGGACGACGGGTTTTGGCAGGAACATCGGCTGGCCGAGCATCGCCGCTTCAGCTTCGATGCCGCCGACGCCCCAGCCGAGCACGCCGAGGCCGTTGATCATCGGGGTGTGCGAGTCGGTGCCGACGAGGGTATCGGGGAAAAGCCAGCCATCGCGCTCGATGACGACACGCCCCAGATGCTCCAGGTTGACCTGATGGCAGATGCCCATGCCCGGCGGCACGACGCGGAAGCCGTTGAACGCCTGCTGCGCCCAGTTCAGCAGCGCATAGCGCTCGCGGTTGCGCCGGTATTCCCATTTCAGATTTGCGGCATAGGCATCGGTGCTTCCAAAGCGATCGACCTGTACCGAATGATCGATGACGAGGTCGACCGGAACGAACGGGTTGACGCACTTGGGGTCGGCGCCGGCTCGCTGCATCGCGCTGCGCATCGCCGCCAGATCGACAACCGCTGGTACACCAGTGAAGTCCTGCATCAGGACGCGTGCGGGCATGAATGCGAGCGACGCATCCGCACCATCTGGCCAATGCGCGAGCGCCT
>JAHDYN010000318.1 GCA_023383735.1 Gammaproteobacteria bacterium
CTGCACACCTCGCCCGAATACCACATGAAGCGGCTGCTGGCCGCCGGCGCGCCGGACATCTGGCAACTGGGCAAGGTGTTTCGCGACGGCGAAGCGGGCCGCCGCCACGAACCGGAGTTCACGCTGCTCGAGTGGTACCGCCATGACTGCACGCTGCTGACGCTGGCGGATGAATGCTGTGAACTGATAACGGCAATGGCCAGCGTCACGGACCGAAGCCTCGCGGCCCCGGTGTACTTCAGCTATCGCGAGCTTTTTCTCTCCGCGCTGGGCGTGGACCCGCTGGCTGCCGATGCCGCGATGCTGCGCAACTGCGCGCGCGGGGTACTCGGCGCGAGTCTCGATAGCCGGCTGGAAGACGGCCTCGGCAACGATGTCGATGCATGGCTGGATCTGCTGATGAGCCATGTCGTCAGTGCACACCTGGCAGCTACGGAGCTTGCGGTGGTCAGCGGCTATCCGGCCAGCCAGGCTGCGCTGGCGCGGATCGATCCTGCCGACAGCCGCATCGCCGAGCGCTTCGAGGTGTTTTGCGCCGGACTGGAAGTCGCGAACGGCTATCGCGAACTCTGTGCTGCCGACGAGCAGGCGCGACGCTTTGCAAGGGACCGGGCCACGCGGGTCCGGCTTGGCCGGCCGGAGGTGGTGCCGGATCCCGCGCTGCTGGCTGCGCTTGAAGCAGAGCTGCCCGACTGTGCCGGCGTTGCGCTGGGTTTTGACCGGGTGCTGATGTTTCTGCTGGGTCTGCCGGACATCCGGTCGGCAATCAGTTTTCCGTCCGGCTCATGAGCGGCAGGCTACTTGACCCGTGATGCGTACTCGCTGGAGCGGGTATCGACCTTGATCACTTCGCCTTCATTGATGAAGAGCGGCACCTTCACGATGGCACCGGTCTCCAGGCGCGCCGGCTTCATGCCGCCGGTTGCCGTATCGCCGCGCACACCCGGGTCCGTCTCGACGATCTTGAGTTCGACGAACATCGGCGGCACGACCGTCAGCGGCACGCCGTTCCACAGCGTGACCGTGCAGGTATCCTGCTCACGCAGCCACTGTTTCGCTTCGGTGACGGCGGTCTCGGCGGCGGGGATCTGCTCGAAGGTTTCCGGATCCATGAAGTACCACATCTCGCCATCGGCGTAGAGATACTGCATCGGCCGGTCGACCACGTCGGCGGCCTCGATCGAATCGCTGTTGCGGAAAGTCTTTTCCACTACCCGCCCGGTACGCAGATTGCGGATGCGGATGCGGTTGAAGGCCTGGCCCTTGCCCGGCTTGACGAATTCGTTTTCCACCACGGCGCAAGGATCGCCATCGATCAGAATCTTGCTGCCGCCCCGCAGATCACTCGCGCTGTAATTGGCCATACCAGTCCATTCCTTTACGTTGCCGGGTATTCTAGCCGTAGTGCTGTGCCGAGGGCAGACCCCGGCAGCAGATGGACAGCCAATGCAAGCAATAACCCGACACCCGAAGGATCGAACGCCCTGGCAGGCTGAACTCGGTCAGGCCTACGCGCGCCTCGACGATCTCCTCGATGCGCTCGGCCTGACTGCGGAGGCCTGCGGCGTATCGGCCGAGGCGGCAGCGGGTTTCCCCCTGCGCGTCCCGCGCGGATTTGTCGCCCGCATGCGCCACGGCGATTCCCGCGACCCGCTGCTTCGCCAGGTGCTCCCGATCGAAGCCGAGAACGCGGTTCTGCCGGGCTTCGGCAGCGATCCGGTCGGCGATCTCGCCAGCGTGCGGACACCGGGACTGCTGCAGAAATACTCCGGCCGGGCCCTGCTGATCACGACCGGGGCCTGCGCCGTGCACTGCCGCTACTGCTTCAGGCGCGCATTCCCCTACTCCGGGCACAGCGCGACACCCGGCGTACTGGCTGCCGCACTCGACGCGATCGCGGCCGACGACAGCCTGCAGGAGATCATCCTGAGCGGCGGCGATCCGCTTGCGCTGGGCAATGGCCGGCTGGCGGAAATCATCCATGCGCTGGACCGGATCCCGCACATCCTGCGCATCCGTCTGCATACGCGACTGCCAGTTGTACTGCCCGAGCGCATCGACGATGGACTGCTGGCGCTGTTGCGCGATGCCGGCAAACCGGTGGTGACCGTCATCCACGCCAATCATGCCAACGAGATCGATGCCGGCGTCGTCGCGGGCCTCGACGGCCTGCGCAGTGTTTCCGCCGCGCTGCTGAACCAGTCGGTGCTCCTGCGCGGCGTCAACGACTCCGTCGATGCGCTGGCGGCACTGTCGCAACGACTGTTTTCCGCGGGTGTCCTGCCCTACTACCTGCACCAGCTCGACCGCGTCGCCGGTGCAGCGCACTTCCTCGTGCCTGACCACGTCGCCGTTGCACTGCATGCAGCGATGGCCGCACGACTCCCCGGCTATCTGGTGCCACGACTGGTGCGCGAGACCGCCGGCGCGGCGGCAAAAACGCCACTGGAATATATCGGCACTACATAATTCCAGCTGCGCCACATAATCGTACTGCGGTCACATAATCCCCGCAGTGGTGTCGGCAGAATCCCGATCCTTCGCAGAAGAAACGACAGGTGTGGGGTTGGGCAACTCCGTTGGAATTCCGCTGATCGTCATCAGCCGCAGCGACGATCACGCGACGACCATCAATACGATCCTGCGCGACAGCGGCCATCCGGTTCACTGCAAGCGGGTCAACGACCTGACGCTGCTCGGCGAGCAGCTGTCTGCGCTGGCGCCGGAACTCGTGCTGTATTTCTCCGGCGACACCGACGTCGATCTGGCTGCAGCATCTGCCAGCATTGCCCAGTCCGGCACCCAGCCGCCGCTGCTGCTCGTCCACAACCAGGT
>JAHDYN010000319.1 GCA_023383735.1 Gammaproteobacteria bacterium
TCTTCCAGCAGGACCCGGCCACCGAAGGCGTGATCATGGTCGGCGAGATCGGCGGTACCGACGAAGAGGCCGCCGCCCGCTACATCCAGAAGCATGTCACCAAGCCGGTCGTCGCTTACATCGCCGGCGTGACGGCCCCGCCGGGCAAGCGCATGGGCCATGCCGGCGCCATCATCTCCGGTGGCGAAGGCACGGCCGATGCCAAGTTCGCCGCGCTCGAAGCCGCGAAGGTCCGCACCGTCCGTTCACCCGCTGAACTCGGCAGCGCGATGCTTGAACTGATGCGCTGATGCGCCGATGCCTGGCTCACCGGAACTCCGCATAGCGCTCGCCCAGCAGGATTTCCCGGTTGGCGATGTCGGTGGCAACACCGACAAGATCATCGCGGTCCTCCGGCAGGTACGGCAGGCCGGGAGCGCCCACCTGGTAGTGTTCCCCGAACTCGCCATGAGCGGTTACCCGCCCGAAGACCTGCTCTTCCATGCGGGTCTCAAGCGCCAGGTTGCCGAGGGCCTCGAGCGGGTCTGCAACGAGAGCCGCGAGGTCGCGGTACTGGTCGGCTATCCCGAGTATGCCGATCAGCGCATCTACAATGCCGTCGCACTGTTTGCCGGCGGCAGGCAGATCGCCAACTACCGCAAGTCCTGCCTGCCGAACTACAGCGTCTTCGACGAGCAGCGCTATTTCACGCCGGGCGGCGAACCGGTGGTCGCCGAGTTCCGCGGCTTCAAACTCGGCCTCGGCATCTGCGAGGACATCTGGCAGCCCGGCCTGCCGGCACGTGCGCGTGCGGCCGGCGCCGATCTGCTGCTGGTCATCAACGGCTCGCCCTTCGAGATGGGCAAGCAGGCGCAGCGCGAAGCGGTGATCACCGCGCGCGCGGCAGAAAACGGCTGCCCGCTGCTCTACCTGAATCTGGTCGGTGGCCAGGACGACCTGGTCTTCGATGGTGGTTCCTGCGTGGCCGATGCCGAGGGCCGGATCGTGTTTCGCGCGCCGGCGTTCGCCGCGGGCCTGCACCTGCTCGGCTTTCGCCGCGAGCGCGACGGGCAGGTCGTGCCGGTGGCGGGTACGGTCGTGCCACTGCTCGACGATGTCGCCAGTGTGTACGCGGCGCTCGTCACCGGCATACGCGACTATGTGCGCAAGAACGGTTTCCCCGGCGTGGTGCTCGGTCTTTCCGGCGGCATCGATTCGGCCCTGACGCTCGCGCTGGCGGTCGATGCGCTGGGCGCGATGGCCGTGCAGGCGGTGATGATGCCCTACCGCTACACGGCGGCGATGAGCATCGAGGATGCCGCCCTGCAGGCGCAGCAGATGGGGGTCGATTACCAGGTGCTGCCGATCGAGGCGATGGTCGCGGCCACGCGCGACTCGCTGGCGCCGCTGTTTGCCGGGCTGCCCGAGGACGCGACCGAGGAGAACATCCAGTCGCGCTGCCGCGGCATCCTGCTGATGGCGATTTCCAACAAGACCGGCCGGATGGTGCTGGCCACCGGCAACAAGAGCGAGATGGCAGTCGGCTACGCGACGCTCTACGGCGACATGGCCGGCGGTTTTGCGCCGATCAAGGACTGCACCAAGACGCTGGTCTACCAGCTGGCCCGATATCGCAACGGCATCAGTCCGGTCATCCCGGAGCGCGTGATCGACCGCCCGCCGAGCGCCGAGCTGCGGCCCGACCAGCAGGACAGCGATTCACTGCCGCCCTACCACGTGCTCGATGCGATCCTCGACGCGCTGATCATCGACAACCGGTCCGTTGACGAGATCGCGGCGCATGGCTTCGATCGGGAAGTGACCGGGCGGGTGCTGGAGATGGTGCGCCGTGCCGAGTACAAGCGCCGGCAGGCGCCGCCGGGCGTGCGGATCACCGGGCGTGCCTTTGGCCGCGACTGGCGCTATCCCATTACCTCGGGCTACCGCCACAAGGCGTAGGAGCGGGCTCCTACCAGAACCGGTACCAGGGTTTCTGCTCTTCCTTGACGACCTGCCTGAGCGTGTCCGGGTAATTGGCCGCAAGCACCTGCCGGAGGTCTTCAACCTGGTCGCGCATGCCGAGTTCCCGGTAGGCATCCAGCATGATCTTCAATGACTCGGCGACGGCCGGTGCGCCGTCGTACTGTTCGATGATGAAGCGCGCGCGGTTCGCCGCCGCCAGCCAGGCGCCGCGGCTCATGTAGTAACGCGCGACATGCAGCTCGTAATCGGCCAGGCGGTTGCGCAGAAAGACCATGCGCTGCCGGGCATCGGCCGAGTAGGCGCTGTTCGGAAATCGCTGGATGAGCTGGGCAAAGGCCGCGAAGGATTCCTGCATGTCCTTGGGCGGGCGCTTGGACAGGTCGGCGTTGAACCAGCGGTGATACCAGCTGCTCTGGCCCGAAAAGTAGGCCAGGCCCCGCATGTACAGGGCGTAGTCCACCCGCGGATGAGTCGGGTTCTCGCGCTCGAAGGTAGTGGCGGCATCGATGGTGGCCTCGATCTGCCGGTCGTTGTAGTAGCAGTAGATCAGGTCGAGCTGGGCCTGCTTGCTCTGGTTGGCGAAGGGAAAGCGCGCTTCGAGCGCTTCGTAATACTGGATCGCGTTCTTGAAATTGCCCGAGTCCATGGACTTGTGGGCCTGCTCGTAGAGCTTGTCCACCCCGGATTTTGCTTCGTCATCCTTGCGCCAGAAGCAGCCGCCCAGACTGCTGGCGAGCAGCGCGGCCAGCGTGCCGAGCAGGACGATGCGCTGAAGGGATGGCCTGCGGGATCTGTACAGGTGCATGGGAAGATTTCGGTTTCCGTGCTGTCGCCGGGCGGGCCGAGAGTATAGCCTAGCGCGCCATGACGCT
>JAHDYN010000320.1 GCA_023383735.1 Gammaproteobacteria bacterium
ACGCCCATCTCGCGCGTCGATGATCGACCAGCCGAAACCAGGCAGCGGGTAGCTGCGCAGCCAGACGCCATCCAGCGTGAGGGCATCGATGCGGTTGCCCATGCAGACCATCAGCACGCCCTCCGGCGTGAGCGACAGGTCGAAGTGCATCATGGTCCGGTCGCCTTCGGTGCCGCTGCGCAGATCAGGCAGCTGACGCCCGTTGACCAGGTCGAACTGCATCAGTCGTGGCCCGGTTTCCGACACGTAGATGAGCCGGCCCTGATCCGGCGACAGCACCGAGTGCGTGACCGCCATGCTGCCACTCATGCCGCCGTGCACTTCCGGTTCGAGTATCTCGACCAGCTCGCCATCCGGCGTGTAGCGCCACAGGTCGCCGTCACCCAGGTGTGTGCGGTGACCCGGCAGAGGCCGGTGGCGCGTGGTCAGCGGTTCCGGCTGGTGCTCGCCATCGAGCATTTCCGTGAACAGCAGGGTGCCGTCGGCCATGAAGTGCACTTTCGAGAAGGCGCGGTGATCGAACTGCAGGTTGAGCAACTGCTCACCATCCGGGCTGACGCGCACGGTTGTCCACGCCCAGGGATCCTGGGCCCAGAGTGTGCCGTCGGGTGCAAATGCGAGGCCGTACACCAGGTGCGTGGTGCCGGTGAGCCACAGCACGCCCTTCTCGTTGAGGTTCGCATCGAACTGGATGATCCGCCCGTGGCCGGCGTGATCGTCCTTCGGGTTGTTGAGCAGCGTGGCGCCGACCAGCACATCGCCGGGTGCGAAGGGCTTGAGCGTGGAGGCGGGTCGCGGATCGTGGCGAGCCCGCAGGGCGGTCGGGTCGACGGGAAAAGCGAGGTCTTCGGGCATGTTCATCATCGCAGCAGTTCGGATCTATACGGGGCCGCTGACCGGCGTCCAGCTGCGAGCGCGTCGCGCCCGACGCTCTTCGGCCGACTCACCGTTGCATTTGGCCGGCTTGCCGGCCGGCAGACGCCTGGGTATCTCGCGCAGGCTGTTGACGTTGATCATCGAGTGGGCGCCGCGCCTGGACAGCAGCACGGCAGCGACCAGTGTCCCGCATTCCTTGCAGGTCAGGAAGTCCGCGGTACGCAGACCAAAGCGGTAGCGGCGCAGAAACTCGGGATGCACGAAGCGAAACTGCATCTCGCCGGCGGGATCAGCGGTGGTGCAGGCGCCGTGACCGCGGCAGAAGCTGCACTGGCAGCGCTGTACCTCCCACTTGTGTACGGGCAGGGCCGTTGCGTAGCTGTATTCGATGGCACCGCAGTGGCAGCCGCCCTCATAGACGGTCCGCTGCAGGGCCTTGGTGCCGGATTTTTTCTTGCCGGCCGGCCGCCGTGCCGGCTTGCGACTGGCCGGCCTGGCAACAGACTTGCGGACTTTGCCCGTCCTGCTCTTCACGACATCCCGGCTCAGGGCACGACCATGCAGGCCTGCCCCTTCTCCTTGAGGGTGGCGCAGATGCTGCGCGCCTGCGCCGCGCTCATCGGTGCCGATCGCAGGCGGTAGAGCTGATCACCGCCGCTGCCGGTGGGTGCGTCCACCGACAGCGTTCCGGGCAGCAGGCGGCTGAACTGCGACTCCAGCAGTTTGCGCTGCTGCATGGCGCGCTCGCGGGTCGAGAAGGCGCCCAACTGCAGGCGACTGCTGCCCGCACTGGCCCTTGGCGCGGTACCCGACCGGGTGGCGGCTGCATTCGCGGGAGCTGCTGGCACCTTTGCCGCAACGGGCTTGACGGCTTTCACCGGTAGGGGCGGTGCCAGGGCGGCAATCCGGGCACGGGCCTCGTCGGCTTCCGGCGCATCCGGATACTGCAGCAGGAAGTTCTCGAAGGCTTCCCGGGTTGCGCTCCGCTGCGCTGTCTGCCAGACAAAGCGCCGCTCGAGATCCAGCAGCTGTTCAAGCGCAGCGTCGGCGTTGGGCCCCATCGGGTGGGCCTGCAGGTAGGCGCGCAGTGCGTCGGGACTCTGCGATGCCTGCGCTTGCGCCCAGTCCTGCTGTTCGCGCAGATCGTCGAGTCGCAACCGCGCCTGCCCGGCCAGCGCACTGTCCGGGTGCTGCTTGATGAACTCGCGCCAGCCGGCCTCGGTGCCGGTCTGCTCCGCGGCGCGGAAATCGTCCTCGGGATTGCTGCAGGCGCCGAGTATGGCGCCGAGCAGCACCAGGCTGACGTATCGTGAAAGCGGTTTCACCGGCCGATGCCCCTCTGTCGTGCGCATTGCGCTGCCTGCTGCCAGGCCCCCGCCGGGAATGATCCCGCCGGCAGGCCGGACTGTCCACACCGGAGCCCCATCATGCACGAAGCCGCCGCCAGGTTGTGGATGAATCAGAGGATATAGCGGCTCAGGTCCTGGTTCTTCACCAGTTCGCCCAGATGCCGGTTCACGTAGTCGAGGTCTACGCTGATCTGCTCGCCGTTGCGGTCGGCGGCCTCGAAGGAAATCGTTTCCAGCAGCCGCTCCATCACGGTGTGCAGCCGGCGCGCGCCGATGTTTTCCTGTTCGCTGTTCACGTGGAAGGCGATCTCGGCCAGACGCTGCACACCGCTGGCTGCAAAGCTGACCTCTACACCCTCGGTGGCGAGCAGTGCCGTGTACTGCCGCGTCAGCGAGGCATCCGGCTCCGTCAGGATGCGCACGAAGTCGCCGGTGGACAGGGCGGACAGCTCGACCCGGATCGGGAAGCGTCCCTGCAGTTCGGGAATCAGGTCCGAGGGCTTGGAGGCATGGAAGGCCCCCGAGGCGATGAACAGGATGTGGTCGGTTTTGACCATGCCGAACTTGGTGCTCACCGTGCAACCCTCGACCAGCGGCAGCAGG
>JAHDYN010000321.1 GCA_023383735.1 Gammaproteobacteria bacterium
GGCACTCATGCCAAAACCGGCGACTTCGGCGATGATCTGTGCGCCACGCCGGCGCGCGGCCTCGTACTCCTCGAGCACCAGGCAGGCGGCCCCGTCGCTCAGCACGAAACCGTCACGGTCGCTGTCCCATGGCCGGCTGGCACCCTGCGGGTCATCATTGCGCTGTGACAGCGCGCGCGCCGAACAGAAACCACCAAGACCCAGCGGTGTGAGCCCGTGTTCTGCTCCACCGGCCAGCATGACGTCAGCATCACCATAGGCGATGAGGCGGGCTGCCATGCCTATGCAGTGGGTGGACGTGGTACAGGCACTCACCAGCGCTATGTTCGGGCCGCGAAAATCGTACTGGATCGAGATATGGCCGGAAATCATGTTGATGATGCTGGCCGGGACAAAGAACGGCGAGATCTTGCGCGGGCCGCCTTCGGTGTAGCGGACGAAGTTGCCCTCGATCGTGCCGAGGCCACCGATGCCGGAGCCGATGGCCACGCCCACCCTGTCAGGTGCATACCCCGCCGACGCAAGCCCGGCATGTGCAACGGCCTGCTGTGCCGCTGCGATGCCAAAATGGATGAACGGATCCATCTTCTTCTGTTCTTTGGGCGGGATGTACTGGCTGGCATCGAAGTTGCGAATGCTGCCGCCGATGGTCGTCGAGAACTGGCTTGCATCAAAGTCGGTGATCGGCCCGATACCACTGCGGCCGGAAACCACCTGTTCCCACGCGGTCTCCACATCATTGCCCACGGGCGCAATGATCCCCATACCGGTAACGACGACGCGTCGGTTGGACATGCCGGTCTACCCTCGAAACAAAACGGGCGGAACTGCCCCGGGAGCGGAAACGAGACTCAGGACGCCGCAGCCCGCTGGGTGATGTAGTCGATGGCCTGCTGAACCGTCTTGATCTTCTCGGCATCCTCGTCAGGAATTTCGGTCTCGAACTCTTCTTCAAGAGCCATGACCAGCTCGACCGTATCCAGGGAATCGGCGCCAAGGTCATCAACAAAAGAGGCCTTGTTGGTGACCTCTTCTTCCTTCACGCCGAGCTGTTCGGCAACGATGCTCTTGACCTGTTCCTCAATGCTGCTCATTTCTCTGTGTCCTCTCTTCGTGAGTCCGTAAACGGCGGTACCCGGCGTGTCTCCGCCAGAATGAGTGCCCCATCGGGCGGGTATTCTAGGTTAAGCCCACCGGCCAATCTAGCATTGCAAAAAAAACCTTCTTCGGGCCCATAAACCCGGCTCAGGCCATCAGCATGCCGCCGTTGACATGCAGGGTCTCCCCGGTCACGTAGCTCCCGGAGCGGGCGGCCAGAAACAGGGCCGCCGCTGCCACGTCCCCGACCGCTCCCAGTCGCTGCAGGGGCACACGTGCCTCCAGTTCCCTGCGCGGACCCTCGGCAAGCCCCGCGGTCATGTCGGTGGCGATGAAACCGGGAGCGATGACGTTGACGGTGATGCCGCGACTCGCCACTTCACGGGCCATGGCCTTGCTGAAGCCGATCATACCGGCCTTTGCTGCCGCATAGTTCGCCTGGCCGGGATTGCCCATGACGCCAACCACGGACGAGATATTGATGATCCGCCCATGCCGCGCCTTGAGCATGCCGCGCATGAAAGTCTTGCAGGTCAGAAAGACGGCCGACAGGTTCGTGTCGATCACTGCCTGCCACTCTTCCTCTTTCATGCGCATCAGCAGATTGTCACGCGTGATCCCTGCATTGTTGACCAGAATGGTAATCGCTCCTTCCTGCGCACTGATGTCGGCCTCGACGGCGCTGACCGATGCTGCCCGGGATGCATCCAGCACCAGTCCGCGACCGGTAATGCCCTGGGCCTCGAATCTGGCAGTGATCGCCGCAGCACCCTCTGCCGTGGTCGCCGTACCGATCACGGTGGCGCCGGCCTGACCGAGCAGATCAGCGATGGCTGCACCGATGCCGCGCGAAGCGCCCGTAACGAGCGCGCGCTCACCGGCAAGTGAAAAGAGCGTGGCTGGCTTGTCCAATGATCATCTCCGCAGTTTGCGACGCCGCATTATAGACAGGGCCGCGGCCACGAACCGGATTTCAGCCGCGCAGCTTCCGCACAGCGGCCTCGATACCCGCAAACAGCAATCCGCCGACGGCTCCCCACAGGTGCGCATCGGTAATCACCGGCGCACCGATCGTTTCCGTCGACAGGGGCATGGCACCATTGAACTGCTCCCAGCCGAGCTTTGCACTCCAGACGACGAGCAGGATCCAGCCGGCCCGGTCACCCTGGCGAATCCAGTCGAGCGCACCGATGATCAGAAGGCCATGCAGCGCCCCAGACATGCCCACACACCAGGGCACCCCGGGACTGAAGAGAAAGAGCCCCAGGCTGCTGCTGACCGAGCAGACCAGCTGCGCGAAGATCCAGGCGACTGGCGAACGCGCCGGATAGAACACCCATATGCCGAGCAACAGCGCGCCGACATTCAATGCGAGGTGGCGCCATCCGAGATGTACCAGGTTGCCGCTCAGGAGTCGCCAGTACTCGCCGCCGGCCACCGCATCACGCACGTACCAGAGCTTCCGGTGCACCTCCACCGGCAGGAATTGCAGGCAGACGAGCAGCAGCGCGAAACCGCTGGCCCAGACCAGCGAAGAGGAGTTTAGCCAGGGGGAAAAGCTTATGTTTCGTGCTGTTATGCGCACCAGGTCAAATCTTTCTGAAATTTACTGGCAGGCCCCGCCCCGGTGGCGGATAATCGCCCGCGGGTTGCCGCTGCTATTGGGTTGCAGCGGATCATCGCAGAATC
>JAHDYN010000322.1 GCA_023383735.1 Gammaproteobacteria bacterium
CGGTGACCGAGTCCATGCAGATCGGCGACGAGGTCACCCGTCACCTGGGCCTGAAGCTGACATGAGCGAACGCATTCCCACGCTGATCGTCGGCGGCACCGGCTATGTGGCCGGCGAACTGCTGCGCCTGGTGGCGGGACACCCGCAGCTGGAGCTGCACGGCGTGTCCTCGGAAACGGCGGCCGGCACGCTGGTCAGCGCGGCGTTCCCGCACCTGGCGCCGCTGCTGAAGACTGAAGGCTTCATCACGCAGGCAGATCTCGTGGCACGCATGACCGCGCCGCGAATGGCACTCCTGGCCGCTGCGCCCCATGCCGTCAGCGCCGGCGTAGTCGCCACGCTGTTGCAGGCCGCAAAGACACGGCAGTGCGAGCTGACGGTGGTCGATGTGTCTTCGGACTTCCGCTTCAGGAACCCGGTCGACTTCCAGGCGGTGTACAAGACGCCGCACGGTGCGCCGGAGCTGCTGCCGCTGTTCACCTGCGCGCTGCCCGAACATGTCAGCGGCATCCCCGGCCCGCACATCGGCCATCCGGGCTGTTTCGCGACCTCGATGCTCGCCGGCATCGTGCCGCTGCTCAAGCTCGAACTCTGCGAGCCCCGGATCCAGGCCTGCGGCATCACCGGCAGCACCGGTGCCGGCCGCACACCGACGCCGACCACGCACCACCCCGAGCGGCACTCGAACCTCTTTGCCTACAACCCGCTGCGGCACCGGCACGCGCCCGAAGTCGTGCAGATCTGCGCGCAGCTCACCGGCACTGCGCCGGAGCTCAACTTCGTGCCGCATTCCGGGCCCTTCGCCCGCGGCATACACATGACGCTGCAGGCGCAGCTGAAGACGCCGCTCACCAGCGACGAGCTGCGCGACAGGCTTGCCGGCTTCTACGCCGGCTGTGAATTCGTGCGCGTGGTCGATAGCCTGCCGCGGGTCAAGGACGTGGCCGGCAGCAACTACTGCCACATCGGCGTGGAAAGCGCCGGCAACAGCGTGGCTGTGATGGTGACCATCGACAACCTCATCAAGGGTGCGGCCGGCGGCGCGGTGCAGTGGATGAATCGCCTGCTGGGCTTTTCGGAAACGGCCGGCCTCGACGCCCCCGCGCCCGGATGGATCTGATCATGACCACGGCACAACAGTCTGAAGCCAGGCACCTGCTGCAGGTCTATGCGCAGCTGCCGATCGAGCCCGATTCGGCGGCGGGTGTTTATCTGCACTGCGGTTCACGGCGGATCATCGATTTCTACGGCGGGCACGCGGTGGCCGCACTCGGCTACGCGCACCCGGATCTGCTCGCCACCTTGAGCCGGCAGGCCGAGAACATGTATTTCCAGAGCAACGCGGTGGCGCTGGAAGTCCGCGCACGGGCGGCCGATGCGCTGGTCGGCATTGCGCCGCCGGGACTCAGCCGCGTGTTCTTCGTCAACAGCGGCGCCGAAGCCAACGAAAACGCGCTGCGCATCGCCTGCCGCACGACCGGCCGCTCGCGGGTGGTCGCGCTCGAGCACGGCTTTCACGGCCGGACCGCGGCAAGCGCCGCCGTGACCTGGGGTGCGGCGAAAAGCTGGTACGGCTTTCCGCGCGCGCCCTTCGAGGTGGAATTCATTCCGCGCGATGACATTGCCAGGGCCGAAGCGCTGATCAACGGCGAGACGGCAGCGGTCATCATCGAAGTGGTGCAGGGGCTTGCCGGCGCCTACGACCTGGATCCCGCATTCGTCGCGGCAGTCGCCGCTGCCTGCAAGCGGCATGGCGTGCTGCTGATCGTCGATGAAGTGCAGAGCGGTGTGGGCCGGACCGGGGCCGCATTCGGCACCGGGCTCTACGGTCTCGCACCGGACATGCTGACGACGGCCAAGGCGCTGGGCGGCGGCTTCCCCTGCAGCGCGCTGCTGCTCACCGAGGAGCTGGCCGCAAAGCTGAAGTCCGGCGATCTGGGCACGACCTT
The DNA here is from genome assembly GCA_023383735.1 of Gammaproteobacteria bacterium. Lineage (GTDB taxonomy): Bacteria > Pseudomonadota > Gammaproteobacteria > Steroidobacterales > SHZI01. The sequence continues at coordinate 1,950 of JAHDYN010000322.1, forward strand.
CGGCGGCGGGCCGATGGCCTGCGCGCTGGTCAGCACGGTGATCGAAGTGATCAGGCGCGACCGGCTGCTGGACAATGTCCGCACGCTCTCGGCCGAGCTGCAGAAATCCGCGCTGACCGGCCCGGTTACCGGCGTGCAGGGCCGCGGCTTTCTGCTCGGCCTGCGCTGCAACCGGCCGGCGAAGGACGTGCAGGCTGCGCTGCTTGCGCGCGACATACTGGTGGGCACGAGCTCGGACCCGGCCGTGGTCCGGCTGTTGCCGCCGCTGACACTCGAGCGCCAGCACGTGCAGACACTCTGCGCGGCGCTGGCTGATATTGGCTGAACAAGGGAACATCCATGGCTCTCAAGGTATTCAACGATCTGGCCGAACTCGGCATTCCGGAAGTCGAAGCGCTGCTCAAGCTGGCGGGCCGGCTGCAGAAGAAGCCGGAACCGCAGGCACTGGCCGGCAAGGTGCTGGCGCTTTTGTTCCTGAGCCCGTCGCTGCGCACGCTGTCTTCGTTTCAGGCGGCGATGATCCGGCTGGGCGGCGGCTCCTTCGTGATCTCGCCGGACATGTCGATACACGGGCTGGAAACACGCTCGGGCATCGTCATGGACGGCGTCGCGGCAGAGCACCTGCGCGAGGCGATTCCGGTGATCAGCTCCTATGGCGATGCACTGGGCATCCGCGCTTTCGCCAACCGGGTGAGCCTGGCCGACGACCTGGCGGACAAGGAGTTCATGGCGATGCGCGAACTCGTGAACGTGCCGCTCATCAACATGGAGTCGGCGATCCAGCATCCCTGCCAGAGCCTCGCCGACTGGAAGACCATGGACGAACTCGGCA
>JAHDYN010000001.1 GCA_023383735.1 Gammaproteobacteria bacterium
AGATCCTTGTGCGCGGATCGCGCGAGGCAAAGAGGTCCGAGCGGGCGATGGCATTGCCCACGGCCACCGCATCGGTCAGGATTTTCTTCATCCGCGCGTCAGGCGCGAAAGCTTTGCCCTTCTGGATGCCGATCGCCGCATACAGGCCGACGGTGTCCGCATCTACCCAATCCGCCGGTTCGTGCTGTACCACTGCATTGAGTTCTTCATAAAAGCTGAAGTCATTCGCGCTGATGGTATTGAATTTGACGCCCGAGACGTTGACGAAGGTGGTTGCGGGTGGATTGGCCACCCTGGAGAGGGGGAAGACTGCTGCCTTGGCCTTGACGCCCGCCACAGCTGCCGCGATGTCACCTTTTTCCACGAAGGCGCGATAGAAGACGAAGAGGCGGTTGGTGCGTGGCTTTGCGACGAAATAGCCCTCTGTCGGTACCGTGCCCTTGTAGCCGGGAGGCACGAACAGGTAATCCCCGCCAGCTCCCTTGTCCGGACCGGTGAGGCCTACGTCGGTGACCCAGCGGAAATCGGCGTCATCCACCGGACCGAGAACCCTCGGCGGCACCCGCACTACTACCGGTCCATCGCTCAGGTCCACTGACAGCATGGCGTAGACGGTGGTGGTGTTGGCTGTCAGAAAGAGCGAGCGGGCATCGAGCAGATCTTCGGCGATGCCAATGCCCTGGTTGGGCTTGATGCCTGCTGCCTCGACTCCGCGACTCAGCGCATAGATCGAGGTGGCCGACATGCCCTTGAGGAATGCGTCCGTGCCCCGGTTGAAATCCAACTGGTCGTAGGCCAGTTATACGGTTGCGGCATCCGGCGTTCCGTCCTGGTAGCGCAGCGTGCCGATCCGGGTTTCGACCGTGTCGGGGGTCGTAATCCTGGTCGGCAAGTCAGGCGAAAACTTCGGTGAAGCGCCTGGTGTCTGGGCATTGGCGGAAATTGCCACCCATGTGGTGAACAACGCACCGGCAAGAAATCTGCAGCTGTTTCGAGTGTTCGTTGCACTCATGGCTGTCCCCCGGCCAAGACAACGCCCGGTGGCTTCCAGCTGCCCTTCCCGATGGGGAGGATGGACGGGGCTTCGGTCTTGGGCCAATACAGGCGCATCACCAGGTAGATCGGGCCATCAGGGGCCGGCAGCCAATTGGCTTCCCTGCTCTTGCCTGGCGAATCCTTCTGGATGTAGAGCGTCAACGATCCATCGACATTCTTCTTCATGCCAGGCAGCATCGGCGAGTTGACCAGGTAGCGGTCGATCGGGTTCTTGATCAGCAACTGCGTTTTCGCGTCATACATGGTGATGGACCAGAAGGCGTTGACGGGCGGGAGTTGGCCTGCCGGGAAGGTCAGTTCGTAATCGTGTTTGCTGCCGTCGAGGACTTCGCCATTCGCCAGCCATTTGGTCATCGGGTAAGAAGCTTCCTCGGCATCGTTTCCGTATATGCCAGCCTTGGCGCCCGCAGCGCGCAACAGCCAATCGCCGTTGTAGAAGGCGCGGTCACCAAACCAGGAAGCAACCCGCCAGCCATTGAGGTCCGTGCCGGCCGCCGCCATTTTTTCCTCAACCTTCTTCTCACCAGCTTTCATGCCCGCGATGACGGCATCTTTTTGTTCGGGGCTGAGGCTCTTGAAGTCACGCGTTTTGCCGGCGCCGATGCCAATGCGCGCAAGCTGAGCGCGAATGCCTGCTTCTTCTGGTCCAGGGGGTGCGAACTGGAGAGCGAAATCGAGGTAGCTGAAAAAGTCCTGCTTCACCAGTTCCTCGTTGATCTTGGGGAAATCAATGGCGGGTGCAGCAGGCGGGGCGGTTTGGCCAAGGAAAGCCGATAGTGGTTGCACCTTGTAACCCGCCTGAATTGCTTCAACGTTCGGCATGTCTGCCGGGTTGAACAGTTGGGTGCGGAAGCAGATCAGCGAGAACTGCGTTGTCGAATAGAACACTTTCTCGATGCCAGCGGGCTTTTCACCTTTCCAGTCCGGGCCGACCACGAGGTAGTTGCCGGCATCATTGCCGGTGGTGCGACTGCCCATGTAGCCGTAGTTGAAGGTATTTCCATCGGTGAGCATCACCGAGTAGTAGCGGGCTTTCTCAATGGCCGGAACCGAGATCACAATCGGTTCGGCACGCAGATCCAGATAGCCGAGCGAATAAGGTGTGTCGCTGTTGGGCGTGACGACAGAGGTATCCTTGTAGGTGAACGTGCGATGTTCGTTGTAGAAGGCGTTGAAAGGCGCTTTCCACTGACCGGAGTCCTTGTCCACGGCCCATTCATACATCACGGAATATGCCATCACGATCGGCAGGCCATAGATATAACCCTCCTCGGCGATGGTCCGGGTTTCCTCGATGCCGGGTGCAGAGACGTCGGCCTGGGCCGCAGCACTCGCGGGGTCACCCTTCTTCGCGCAGCCTGCAAGCAACACGAGGGCAATGGCAGTTGCCGTCGCCAGTTTTCCAATGACTCTGAATGCTTTCATCATCGACTCCTGTGTGTCTTCTTATTTCACTGTTTCCAGCGCAGGCTGCTTCCAGCTGCCATCCAGGGCGGCTTCTGCCGGCCAGTACAGGCGCATGTACATGGCGAACGGTCCCTTTGGTGCGGGCAGCCAGTTGGACTCCTTGTCCTTGCCAGGGGATTCGTTCTGGATATATAGAGTGAGCCCGCCATCCGCATCCTTCTTCAGGTCCGGCAGCATCGGCGAGTTGATCAGGTAGCGATTGATCGGGTTGGCGACCAGCAGGCTCTCCGGCAGCTTGTACATGGTCAGCGACCAGAACGCATTCACCGGCGGGTACTCGCCTTTGTTGAAGTGCAGGGTGTAGCGGTTGGTACCGGTTAGCGGCTTGTCTTCCGCGTCGATACGATAGACGGGATACATTGCTTCCTGCCTGGAGTTACCGTAGATGCCGAGTGCGGCGCCGCCCATGCGGTAGAGATAGTTGTTCTTCAGAAATGCCCGCGAGCCGAAGACATCGCCGGAAGTCACCTTTCCTGCGTCAATTTGTTTGACCAATCCACCAAATTCAGCCCAGGCGTCGGCCATGCCGCCTTCGATGGCCTTCTTGATTTCAGGGGAGAGTTTGCTGGCGTCGAACGACCTGCCTGCGCCCACGCCGATCCTGGCGAGCCGCGTCATGAGGTTCACCTCGGAAGGATCTGTCGGGCAGTACCGCAGCACGAAGTTCAGGATATTGAAGAACTCCAAAGAGCTCTTTTCAGCCTCGGGGGTGAGCGGCTTGATGAAATCGATGGTGGCTGCCTTGGGTGCAGGCGTGCCGAGGAAGGCAGACAGCGTCTGTGCCTTGTAGCCCGCCTGCACCTTCTTGACGTTGTCGAGGTCGCCGAGATCGAACAATTGTGTGCGGAAGGCGGCGAAGACAAACTGCGTCTCGGCGCGGATCACTTTCTTGATGCCCTTGGGGGTCTTGCCTTTCCACTCCGGCCCGGCGATCAGGAAGCTGCCGGCGTCGTTGCCCGTGGCACGGCTACCGATGTAGGCGAAATTGAAGGTATAGGCATCGATGAGCTGGATACTGTAGTAGCGCCTTTTCTCGATCTCCGGGACGGTAATGACGATCGGCTCGGCGCGCAGGTCCATGCCCAGCCAGGAATAGGGCGTGTCCGAGTTGGGCGTCTGGATCGCGGTATCTGCCGGTGTGTACACGCGCGGGATGTTGACGAGATGGTTCCAGGGCGCTTTGAACTCGGCGCTCTTGTCGTCCACGAAGTAGTCGTACTGGATACGGTAGTTGTCCACAAGCGGGAAACCATAGACATAGGCTTCCTTGGCGATGGCGCGCGCTTCTGCGGGCGTTACCGACTGTGCATGGGCGGGCAGAGTGGTTGCAAGGAACGCCAGAGCGGCGACTGCGCATCCCGTCAGCGTGTGCTTGACTGTCATGATTGGCGCCTTTTTTGGGATTATATGATTGGGGTGGGGTGTGTATCCAGTCTAAACCTGTCGTTCGTCAGCTATGAATTCTTTCTCATCCGTATGGCCATCGGGTCCAGCCTGGAGAGGTATTCCTCATACCCGCCGTGGAAGTCGACGATCTTGTCGGTCTTCATCTCGATCACCCTGGTCGCAAGTGACGCGACGAATTCCCGGTCGTGGCTGACGAATATCAGCGTGCCGGCATAATTTTCCAGCGCCAGGTTCAGGGCCTCGATGGATTCCATGTCCAGGTGATTGGTGGGCTCGTCCATGAGCAATACGTTCGGCTTCAGGAGCATCATCTTGCCGAACAGCAGGCGGCCTTCCTCGCCACCCGAGATCACCTTCACTGATTTCCGGCTCTCGTCCTTCGAGAACAGCATGCGGCCGAGCGTTGCGCGCAGCGCCTGCTCGTCGTCAGTCTTCTGCTGCCATTGGCTGATCCACTCGAACAGTGTCAGGTCGTTGGCGAAATCGTCGCCCCGGTCCTGGGGGACGTAGCCGATCGTCACGTTCTCCGACCACTTGACCGTACCCTGATCCGGCTCCAGTTCCTGCGCAAGGCACTTCAGCAGCGTGGTCTTGCCCACGCCATTCGCACCGATGATGGCGATCCGTTCGCCCACCTCGACCTTCAGGTTCAGTCCCTTGAACAGTGGCTCTGCCTCGTAGCCCTTGCTCAGCCCCTCGACCTCCAGCGCCAGGCGGTAAAGCTTTCGCGACTGGTCGAAGCGGATGAACGGGCTCACCCGGCTCGAGGGCTTCACGTCGGCCAGTTCGATCTTCTCCATCTGCCGCGCACGGGACGTGGCTTGCCGGGCCTTCGACGCATTGGCCGAGAAGCGGCTGACGAAGGTCTGCAGTTCGGCGATCTGCGCCTTCTTCTTCGCGTTGTCCGCCAGCAGCTGTTCGCGGGCCGCGGTGGATGCCGTCATGTACTGGTCGTAGTTGCCCGGATAGATGCGCAGCTCGCCGTAGTCGAGGTCGGCCATGTGCGTGCAGACGCTGTTCAGGAAGTGCCGGTCGTGGGAGATGATCACCATCGTGCAGTCGCGGGAGTTGAGCAGTTCCTCGACCCAGCGGATGGAGTTGATGTCCAGGTTGTTGGTGGGCTCGTCGAGGAGCAGCACGTCCGGATTGCCGAACAGCGCCTGTGCCAGCAGCACGCGCAGTTTCCAGCCGGGCGCCACCTCGCTCATCAGGCCGGTTTCCAGTTCTGCCGGAATGCCCACGCCGCGCAGCAGCTCGCTGGCACGGGACTCGGCCGTGTAGCCGTCGAGTTCGGCGAACAGGGTTTCAAGTTCGCCGACCCGCATCCCGTCTTCCTCGCTCATCTCGGGCAGGGCATAGATGCGATCCCGCTCCTGCTTGATGGCCCAGAGTTCGGCATGCCCCATGAACACCGTATCGAGTACCGGATATTCCTCGAAGGCGAACTGGTCCTGGCGCAGCTTGCCGAGGCGCGCGCCGGTATCCAGGTCCACGTTGCCTGCGGTGGGGGCCAGGTCGCCGCCCAGGATCTTCATGAAGGTGGACTTGCCGCAGCCGTTGGCCCCGATCAGCCCGTAGCGGTTGCCGCCGCCGAACTTGGCAGAGACGTTCTCGAACAGCGGCTTGGCGCCGAATTGCATGGTGATGTTGGCGGTCGTGATCAAGGCGAAATCCTGTCGGGGGGCTGAAGCGGAGGGGGGCGAATGCTACACGCCACCCCGGGGAATAGCACATGGAGCCCGTGCACAAGCCGGATATGACACGCGGAAGCGAGTCGCTAGTTGTCGATTTCGATGGCTCCGATGTCGGCACGCTGGTCTGCCGGCCGGCGATTGCCTGACTGATCCCGGTTCAGGGGACTGACGCCGAGAGTCCTCCCGGTGAGCCGTACCGTGATGCCATTGAAATAGCTGATGCCCTGGCCAAAGAGCGATGTCCAGACATCGTCGTTGACAAGCGCCGGTCCCAGGTTGCCGATCTGATCCACGCTGACTCCGGCTATTTCGTTGGCAAGCGCCGCGTCGAGATGATGCCAGAACCAGATATAGGCGTGGTTGTATTCAAACTGCGGCCATGTGCGTGCAGGGCCGCACCAGTAAGCCTGCTCCAGGGTGTTTATGGTGACGTTGTTGCAATTGGCATATTGCTGGGCGCCCTGGGTATCCGGGTCAACATCGGCCAGAAACTGCTCAAAGTGATTCCGGAACTGACTCGCGAAACCGGTTTGACCGTAGACGGTCTCGATGCGATCCAGTATCAACGGCAGGAGCAGGGGGTTTCTGCCTCCATTGGATGTTCCGACCAGTTCACCGAGAACCTCGTTCACGTTGTAGCCATTGGCGGGTACCCGGTCCAGCGCGCTGCCCAGCGGCTCATAGGCAAGTACCGCAAATGGATCGGCTTCAACACCGGCGGAACGGATCTCCGTGGACAGCGTCACGCTGCCGAGCACGTCGTCCGGAACCAGGCCGTCCTCGTCATCCACTTTCGGATAGTGCTTGCGGGACAATGACGCCCAGCCGGGTTCGCCAACCGGCACCAGTATCTGACTGAAATCGATCACACCGATCCGGTTGTATCCCATGCTGCGGAACTCGAACACGGATCCGGTGAATACATCGTGCGGATATGCGTTGCCGATCACATAGGCGCCTGGTCCGATGCCGGTGATCTCGTGAACGGTGTTCCCCACGACAATGGAATGCCCGATGATCATGTCTTCGACTGCGTGCGCATTGCCGATGGTCGCGGCAATGCCGCCTGCCATGTTGGGTTTTGCCAGCTCGGTGGTTCGCGGTTTTCCGGATACCTGGTTCTCGACTACGGTACTGCCTTGAACCTGCATGAATCCGTTGGACATGTACAGCCCGCCACCTCGCCAGTATCCGATGTCGAGCAGACCGAACAGGAAGGCCGGGAGCAGCGGCGGTCCGACCAGGTTTCTCGCGATGGTGCTGTTTTCGACATGCAGTCGTGTCGACTGTCCGATGCCACCACCGTCCGAGTACACGCCGCCGCCGTAGGCAAAGAGCCCGGTGATCCGGTTTTCCGTGATCACGGACTGGCTGATTGAAGAGCGATCAACGCCCGTGTCGCGTCCGCCGACCGAGAAGATGCCGCCGCCGGCTGCACCTCCGCCGTAAACGGTATTGCCGCTGACAATGCAGTTGTTCATCACGACAGTGTCGGCATAGACACCACCGCCGTAAGCGCCGCCGTCACGGGAGGTGTCAGTATCGTCACCAACCGCATGATTGTCGTGGATCCTGCAGTCAGTCAGGGTCGCAACGCCCCAGACGGCAAGCCCCGCGCCCCTTGCCAGCGTGGAGGTCTGGTCGTCGTCCGGATGCTGGCCCACATCCGCTGCCGCCGAAAAAACGCTGTTGCCACCCGTGATCGAGACGTTTGTCAGGGCAAGATCGCCGGATACGGCCAGAACTCTTGCGGAGTCGCCACCGCTCCAGCGCAGCGTGATGCCGTCAGGCAGCGCCGATGCATCGATGACGACGTCCTTGTCGGCAAAGAGCGCTGACCTGCCGTAGTCCCGGGGGAAATAGCCCACGAGGTAGGAGATGTTGTTGGCGTTGTCAAAGCCCATCACCTCGCCGACGAGTGCGGTGTGATCCTCGCCCACGAAGATCAGATCGATCGTGCTGCCGTTCAGGCTCTGCTCAAAAGTTATGCGTTGACCCGATTCGGCCTGCGCGAGGGCTGACCGGAGCGTCATGGTCCCGGCCGGCGGTGATGCATCATCGATCAGGCTGTTGACGACGATCGCAGGCTGCGCAGAACTGCCTCCGCCACCACCGCCGCAACCCGACAGCACTGCCAGCGCCGCGAGACACAGGAGTGCCATGCCGCCAGACCGTTGACTTCTCATCCTTGCCTCCACATCGTCGTTTCACTCTCGTACCGGAAGCGCCTTGCGCGTGCCGCCGCACGTGGCTGTCGCCTGTCCACCATGCAGCCCGCAAGGCATGCGGCAGGGATCATTCTACGGTACCGCCCGGCCGACTCATGGCGAACAGCGATCGCCGGGCAGCCGGTAGTTTCCGGCGCTGTGTCAACCTCGGGTCAACTTCAGGTCAATGGCGGTTCATCAGGTGCCGCAGCCGCCTCTTGTTCTGGACATCCCGGCTCCGATTCACGTAGCCTCGACATTCCTGACTACATGGTCTTGTGGCGATAACTCCCGGCAATGATGGGTTCCCGAACCAGGCTGCTTGTATTTGCGCTCTTCTGTAGCGCGCTGCTCCTGCCGCGGCTCGGTGGTCCGCACCTGCACCTGTGTCTGGATGGTGAGGCGCCAGCCGTCTATCTGCATGTCGCGGATGACGTTGGCAGCAGCCAGCTGCCGGACGCAGACCACGATGACCCGTCCATCAACATGCCGAGCCCCGTGATCGGCAAGCTGTCCTCGCAGGGATCAGGTGCCCTGCTGGTGTCCGCTGTTCTGCTGATGTTTGTTGCCCTGCGACAGACGCTGCTGCTGTTGCCGCTCATGCCCGGTGCCGCGGTGCCAACGGCACCACCTTTTCTCCGGCCGCAGTTGCGGGGGCCGCCGGCCTGATTCCCTGACGTTCTGTCGACACTCGTGCCGCATGCGACCGCGGCTTTCGGACCGGGAGATCCCGATGCTTCTTTTCCCTACACGCGCAACCGGCGCGTTCCTGCTCATTACCGGCCTGGCGCTGCAGGGCGCGGCGCAAGCGCAGACAGCCGCTGCGGAACCCGCCAGCCTGACCCTGGGTCAGGCGGTGGAGCGTGCACTGGCCGGCAATCCGGCCTTGCAGGGCTTTGCCTATACCCTGCAGGCGCAGGATGCCCGCATTGCCGCTGCCGGCCAGCGGCCGGCCACCGAGGCCTCTTTCGAGCTGGAGAACTTTCTCGGCAGCGGTGACTACGATGGTCTGGATGCGGCCGAAGCCACCTTTGCCCTCTCGCAGGTGGTCGAGCTGGGCGACAAACGCCGGCTGCGTACCGCGGCTGCCGAGGCGGGGCGGGATCTCCTGTCCATCGAGCGCCAGGCAGCGCAGCTGGATGTGCTTGCCGAGGTGGCGCGGCGCTTCATCCATGTCGCAGCCCTGCAGGAGCAGCTGGAGCTGACGATCAGCGCCACGGCGCTGGCAGGCAGTATCGTCGCCGACGTCGAGCGTCGCGTGCAGGCGGCGCGCTCGCCGGAAGCTGAACTCCTGCGTGCACAGGCCGCGCTGGCCACGGCGGAGATCGATGAGCGGCACGCAAGGCGGCAGCTGGCTGTGGGTCGGCGACAGCTGGCCGCGACCTGGGGCGCAGAGGAGGATGCCTTCGGGCCGATCAAGGCCGATCTCTACCGCTTCCCGGCCGACACCGATTTCCCGGCACTCGTTGAGCGGCTGGACGCCAATCCTGATTTTCTGCGCTTTGCCTCCGAGGCGCGGCTGCGCGATGCGGAGCTGCGCCTTGCGAGCAGCCTGAGCCGGCCGGACCTGTCGTTCTCGGCGGGCGTGCGGCGCATTGAAGGGCCGGACGACCAGGCGCTGGTCTTCGGTGTTTCCGTGCCGCTCTTCTCCGGTCAGCGCGCGGCACCGGCCCGTGCCGAGGCAAGCGCGCTGCGCGAGCTGGTGAGCGCTGACCGGCAGACCGCCACGATCAGGGCGCGCAATCAGCTCTTTCAACTGCACCAGGAGTTGCAGCAGGCTGTCGCGGAAACCCGCACGCTCCAGACCGAGGTCATGCCGCGTCTCGATCAGGCGCTGAAACAGACCCGCTATGCCTACGAGCGTGGACGCTACAGCTACCTGGAACTCGTGGATGCGCAGCAGGCCTGGCGCGCGGCGCACTACACGCTGATCGACGCGGCCGAGCGTGGCCAGACCCTGCAGGTGGAAATAGAACGGCTGACCGGTGAGTCCCTCGAAACGGCGACGGGACTGCCCGGCGGGAGCGAGAGCCGGTGAGCAGCATGAGAATCAGAGGACAAGACATGAGCAGTGAGGGCAGGAAATTCATCGGTGCGTTGCTGGCGGCCACGCTGCTGGCGCTGACCGCTGGTTGCGACAACGGTCACGCCCCGGGCGATGATCACGACCACGGCGCCGCCGATGAGGAAGCACCCAAGGGCCCGCACGGCGGCAGGCTGCTGGAAGATGGCGATTTCGCGCTGGAAGTGACGATGTTCGAGCGGGGTGTGCCGCCGGAGTTTCACATCTATCCGCTCCGCAAGGGCAAGCCGGTCGATCCGGCTGAAGTGCAGCTCAGCATGGAGCTGAGCCGGCTCGGCGGCAGGGTCGACCGCATTGCCTTTCAGCCACAGGACGACTTCCTGCGCAGCACGCAGTCCATTGCCGAACCGCATTCATGGGCCGTGAAGGCGACGGCCCAGGCCGGCGGCCAGACCCACGTCTGGAGCTACGAGTCCTTCGAAGGCCGGACCACCATCGCACCGGAGATGGCCCGCGGCGCAGGTGTGGAGACAGCCGTTGCCGGTCCGGGCCGCATCGAAGAGCAGCTCTCGCTCTTTGGCAGCATCCAGCCGGATCCGGATCGCATCCGGAACGTCAGTGCGCGCTTTCCCGGCGTGATCCGCAGCGTGCACGTCAATGTCGGTGACCGCGTGAAACAGGGGCAGCAGCTCGCAGCCATCGAGAGCAACGAAAGTCTGCAGGTCTATGCGCTGACCGCACCGATCACCGGCGTCATTGTCGAACGCCATGCCAATGTCGGCGAAACCACCGATGGCGATGCCTTGTTCCAGGTGGCGGACTTCTCCAGCGTACGCGCGGATCTCATGGTTTTCCCGCGTGATCGCGGCCGGCTCAGGCGTGGTCAGCCGGTGCGGGTAACGGCTGCCGACGGTGCACAGGAAGCGACCGCCAGCGTGGATTTCATTGCGCCGGCCGGCACGGGCGGCAACCAGGCGCTGCTGGTGCGTGTGCTGCTCGACAATGCAGACGGCCGGTGGACGCCGGGCCAGTTCGTCGAAGGGTTGATCACCGTGTCGGCCATCGAGGCGCCGCTGGTCATTCCGCGCAGTGCGCTGCAGACCTTCCGCGACTGGGAGGTTGCGTTCGTCAAGGTGGGCGATGTGTACGAGTTCCGTCCGCTGGAACTGGGGCGCACCGACGGTGAGCGCGTCGAGGTGCTCGGTGGGCTGCAGGCCGGCGACACCTACGTTTCCGGTAACAGCTATCTCATCAAGGCCGATATCGAGAAATCCGGGGCCTCGCATGATCACTGAGGGAGCTGTTCATGATTGACGCGATCATCCGGGGTTCGATTGCGCGGCGCTGGATCGTGCTGATGGCGGTCGCCTTCGTCGCCGCGCTTGGCATCTACAACTACCAGCGGCTGCCCATCGACGCCGTGCCGGACATCACCAACGTCCAGGTGCAGATCAACACCGAGGCGCCGGGGTACTCGCCGCTCGAGTCCGAGCAGCGGGTCACCTTTGTCGTCGAGAATGCGATGGCGGGCCTGCCGAAGCTCTCCTACACGCGTTCGCTGTCGCGTTACGGCCTGTCGCAGGTGACAGTCGTGTTCGAGGATGGCACCGACATCTACTTTGCGCGTCAGCGCGTTGCCGAGCGCATCGCCCAGGTCAAGGGCCAGCTGCCGCCGGGTGTGGAGCCCGAGATGGGGCCGATCGCCACGGGGCTTGGCGAGATCTACATGTTTACCGTCGAGGCTGAACCCGGCGCGCGCAAGCCGGACGGTTCGGCCTATGACGGCGGTGATCTCAAGAAGGTGATGGACTGGATCGTGCGTCCGCAACTGTCGCAGGTGCCGGGCGTTACCGAGGTCAACGTCATCGGCGGCTATGACCGGCAATACCTGGTTGCGCCGCTGCCGGCCCGGTTGCTTGCCTACGGGGTGTCACCGCGCGAGCTGATCGATGCGCTGGAGAACAACAACGCCAATCGCGGTGCCGGATACATCGAGCAGTCCGGTATCCAGTACCTGATCCGTACACCGGGCCAGGTGGCCAGTCTTGAAGACATCGAACGGATCGTCATCCGCCAGTTCAACGGCCTGCCGGTGACGGTCGGCGATGTGGCAGAAGTGAGCATCGGCCGCAACCTTCGCAGCGGTGCGGCGACCGACAACGGCGAGGAGGTGGTGCTCGGCACGGTCTTCATGCTGGTTGGCGAAAACAGCCGCGTGGTGTCGCAACGGACAGCGGCGCGGCTCGACGAGATCGGCAAGACGCTGCCGGCGGGCCTGGTTGTAAAGACTGTCTATGACCGGACCACGCTGGTCGACAAGACCATTGCCACCGTCCAGACCAACCTGGTCGAGGGTGCGCTGCTGGTTGTCGTGGTGCTGTTCCTGCTGCTCGGCAACCTGCGCGCGGCGCTGGTGACGGCGCTGGTGATCCCGCTGTCCATGCTGATGCTGATCACCGGGATGGTGGAGAACGGTGTCAGCGCCAACCTGATGAGTCTGGGCGCGCTGGACTTCGGCCTCATCGTCGATGGCTCCGTGATCATCGTTGAGAGCTGCATCATGCGCCTGGCGCAGCGGCAGCATCAGCTGGGCCGCCTGCTCGACACCCAGGAGCGGATGCATGTCGTGTTCCAGGCGACGCGCGAGGTGTTCAAGCCCAGCCTCGTCAGCGTCATCGTCGTCGTGCTGGTCAATCTCCCGATCTTCGCGCTCACTGGCGTTGAAGGAAAAATGTTCTGGCCGATGGCTTTCACCGTGGTGGTGGCCCTGCTGGCAGCGCTGGTCCTGTCGGTGACCTTTGTGCCGGCCGCCGTGGCGCTGGCCCTGCGCGGCAAGATCTCGGAGAAGGAAAACCCGGTCGTGGCAGCGGTGCGACGGGTCTATGAGCCGGCGCTGGCCTTTGCCCTGCGGCGGCGCATTGCCGTGGTTGCCGGCGCCGTGGTGCTGGTGGCGGCCTCCGGGCTGCTGGCCACCAGGCTGGGTTCGGAGTTCATTCCCAGCCTCGACGAGGGTGATATCGCCATGCACGCGCTGCGCATCCCGGGTACGGGCCTTGAACAGGCCGTCGGCATGCAGCGGCAGCTGGAGAAGGTGATCAGCAGCTTCCCGGAAGTGAGACGTGTGGTGGCGAAGCTCGGTACGGCCGATGTGGCCACCGATCCGATGCCGCCTTCGGTGGCGGACAACTTCATCATGCTGAAGCCGCCCGAGGAGTGGCCCGATCCGGGCAAGACCAAGGCCGAGTTCGTGGCTGAACTGGCAGCGGCTGTCGCCGCCGTGCCCGGCAACAACTATGAGTTCACGCAGCCGATCGAGATGCGCTTCAACGAGCTCATCTCCGGCGTGCGTTCCGACCTGGCGGTCAAGGTCTATGGCGACGACATGGACACGCTGACGGAGATCGGTGGGCGCATCGAGGCCCTGCTGAAAACGGTGCCGGGAGCTGCCGACGTGCAGCTGGAGCAGACCACCGGCCTGCCCATCACCACCGTGACACCGCGCCGTGAGGTGCTGTTCCGCTATGGCATCAATGTGGCGGATGTGCAGGAACTGGTCAGCATGGCACTTGGTGGCCATGTGGCCGGCGAGGTTTTCGAGGGCGATGCCCGTTTCGATCTGGTGGTGCGCCTCCCCGAGCGGCTGCGCAGCGACCCGGCGACGCTGGAGAACCTGCCGGTCCCGCTGCCTGATGGCGGCTACGTGCCACTGCATGAGGTTGCCGATATTCGCACGGCACCCGGCCCCAACCAGGTCAACCGCGAGAACGGCAAGCGGCGCGTGGTGGCAGCTGCCAACGTGCGCGGCCGCGACCTCGGCTCCTTTGTTGCCGATGTGCAGAGCCGCGTTGCCGACGTGGAGATCCCGCCCGGCTACTGGCTGGAATACGGGGGCACCTTCGAGCAGCTGCAGTCGGCGTCTGCGCGCCTGCAGTTGCTGGTGCCGCTGACCATGGTGCTGATCTTCGGCCTGCTGCTGCTGACCTTCGGTTCGGCCAAGGACGCAGCGCTGGTCTTCAGCGGCGTGCCGCTGGCACTGACGGGCGGTATCGCCGCGCTCTGGCTGCGGGATATCCCGCTGTCCATCTCTGCAGGGATCGGTTTCATCACGCTGTCGGGTGTGGCCGTGCTCACCGGTGTCGTGATGGTCGCGGCCTTCCGCCAGTTGCTCGATGAAGGCAGGGGGCTGGAGGAGGCCATCGTCGAAGGTGCGCTGTTGCGCCTGCGGCCGATCCTGATGGTCGGGCTGGTGGCGAGTCTCGGCTTCCTGCCGATGGCGCTCAACACCAGCACAGGCGCCGAAGTGCAGCGGCCATTGGCGACCGTGGTGATCGGCGGCATCATTTCGGCCACCTTGCTCAGCCTGCTGGTGCTGCCTGCCCTGTACCGGCTGGCCTACCGGCCGGCTGAACCGGAGCCGGGTGCAGGCGCGACATCCTGATTCCGCGCGTTACACTGACCGGCAGTTGAGCTGACCGGTCTGTGTAACGTGGTGACTTGCGGTGTTCCCGGTGTCGTCGATGACGCCGTATTCATGCGTCGCGCGCTGGAACTCGCGCGCAGTGCCGAGCTGGCCGGCGAAGTGCCGGTGGGCGCCGTGCTGGTGCTTGAAGGCGCCGTGGTCGGGGAGGGCTGGAACCGTCCGATCGGCAGCTGTGACCCGACGTCGCATGCGGAGATCGAGGCGCTGCGTGCCGGCGCGCGCCAGGTCGGCAACTATCGCCTTGCCGGCAGCACGCTCTATGTGACCATGGAGCCTTGCCCGATGTGTGCCGGCGCGATGATCCATGCACGTGTCGAGCGTGTCGTGTACGGGACGCCTGATCTGCGGGCGGGCGCCGCGGGAACAGTCATCGATGTGCTGGGCAGCGCCGCTGCAAATCATCGCGTCAGCGTGACGGGCGGTGTGCTGGCGGAGGAGTGCCGCGAACTGCTGCAGACCTTCTTTCGCGCCCGCCGGGGCGGGGCCGCTCCGGTCTAGCTCGGGTTGGCGCCGGCCGTCCCCGGCCCCGCCTTCACCGCCTTCACCGGTGATTCAACCGGCTGCTCGGGCTGCCGATGGGCATTCCGGCCCTCGGTCAGCCACACCAGGATGTCGTAGTAGTTGCGGATGTTGCGCACGTAGGCGCGGGTTTCATGGCCGCGCGCGTAGCCCCAGCGGGTCTGTTCGTACCAGCGGCGTTCCATCAGCAGCGGCAGCGCGCGCTTGATATCCACCCAGCGATCCGGATTGCCGCCGTTGAGTTCGGCGATGCGCCGCGCATCGAGCAGGTGGCCATAGCCCATGTTGTAGGCAGCCAGTGCCATCCAGGTGAGGTCGGGCTCCGCTATCCCGAGCGCCAGCCGGGAGATGCGCCGGCGCATGCGCCACAGGTACTTCGAGCCGGCAGTGATGCTCTGTACCGGATCGCTGCGGTCTTCGACATTCATCAGCAGTGCGGTATCCGGTGTCAGCATCATCATGCCGAGTGCCCCCTTGGGCGATTCGGCTACCGGGTTCCAGTGGCTTTCCTGGTAACCGACTGCCGCGATGAGCCGCCAGTCGATGTCGGCACGCTTGCCGGCTGCCTCGAACAGGGCGCGATAGTGCGGCAACATGTTCTTGTAGTCGCGGATGAATTTGCGTGTTCCGGCGTAGTCAAAGCTGCCGCGGTGTCCGTAGTAGCGGTCCATCAGGTGCCCGAGGTCGCCGGAAGCGCGCATGTCGGCAAGGTGCGCACCGGCCTCGTCGATGAGGCGGTGCTCGCTGCGTCGCTGAAAGGCCCAGGCCCGCGAATCGCCCTTGCTGAGTTCAAAGGCGACCAGCAGTTCCGGATGGAAGCGCTGGAACACCGAGAAGAGATTGGAGTCGACGACCGTGATGTCTGCCGTACCGTCAGCGACCCTGTTGAGCAGCTCGCCGGCATCCGCGGTGGGATTCTCGATCCAGGTCAGGCCAGGCGCTTCGCGGCGGGCGGCGTGCAGCGATTCGACGTAGCTCGACTTGGCCACGACCTCGATCCGCTTGCCCACCAGGTCGGCCGGCGTGCGCGGCCGCCTGCTGCCGCGCCGGTACACGACCTGCTGGCTGACCTGGTGGTAGGAGGGGCCAAAGTCCACCAACCTCGCCCGCTCCGGTGTCACCGTCAGTCCGGCAGCGGCGATGTGCGCGCGTCCGGCGCGGATTTCCGTCAGCAGGTCGGCAAAGCGCTCTGCCTCGATCAGCTTGAGCTTTACGCCCAGCCGTTCGGCAAAGCTGCGGGCCAGTTCGTAGTCCGGCCCTTCGGGCCCGGCCTGGCCGATGTAGTAGGTGATCGGGCTGTTGCGGGTGACCACGCGCAGCTCGCCCAGAGCCCGGACTTCCTCGAGCAGCGAGGGTGGCCGGGCGCAGGTACATAGCAGGCTCGCGACAGCAATGAGCAGTGCAGTACGCATGATCGGCGCGAACCGTAGCACGCAGGCTCTGGCCGGGAACAGGTTCCGGTGTGATTTTTAATATTCGGGTTTATGTAAAAGTATATAAAAAACAATATATTACAATGAGTATCCACACTCACTGTCAGGTCAGCTGACCGACCCGGGGCCAGCGATTTCCGTTATTGTTCAGTCCCCGCCAGCAGTACCGATGCCATGAGCCAGAGCGCAAGACCGTCCGGATCAGCCAGCAGTGACTGGCGCAGCCTGTGCCGGGCGCGCCGGATTGATCCTGACGAGGTCGAGATGGTTGCCAGCCGTTACCTGGCCTACCGCAACTACATGCAGCCCCGCGGTGGCGGCCTGTCGCTGGCCGGGTGGTTCCGCTTCTACTGCCAGGAGAAGGCCTCCGAGAGCGGTGACCAGACCGGCGGGGTGGTCAGCGAGTGCTCGGCGACCGGTGAGGCCATCCAGCAGACCATGCTCGGCGATCCGCGGACTTTTCTGGAAATCCTCCACCTGCAGCTCGAAACGGTGCATTCAACCTGACGCCACGGCGCTGAATACCTATAATGCGGCGCCAGCCTGAAACCGGAGGGATGCCGGAGAGGCTAAACGGCCCTGACTCGAAATCAGTGGGGGGCGCAAGCCCCACGGGGGTTCAAATCCCTCTCCCTCCGCCATACAAGCCCCCGAGGCAATCCGAGTAAGTCCATAAGCCCGCGTAATTGCGGGTTTTTCTTTGTCTGTAGCATCTAATGGGGTCTGAGGAATCCCGGTTGAAGCCGGGGGCATCACGGGGCATATTAGGGGGCATGAGCGGTTTTCGATGCCCCCAAGCCAGGGGATGCCCCCATTCACGGAAGGAATGCCGATGCCCCTTACCGATGCCCGCGTAAAGGCTGCCAGTCCACGCGAGAAACCCTATAGGTTGTGGGATGCCCACGGGCTGTATTTGGAGGTGAGTCCTGCCGGTGGGCGGTTATGGCGGTTCAAGTATCGGGTCGCCGGTAAAGAGAAACGATTGGCTCTAGGCGCTTACCCAGAGGTTGGGCTAAAGGAAGCCCGTGAGAAGCGCGACGATGCCCGGCGGCTCAAGCGGGATCATGTAGACCCTGGTGCGGCTCGCCGGGATGCCAAGTCCGCGAAGATTGCCGAAGAACGGATAGCCGGTGCCACGTTCAAGGTTCTTGCCGAGGAATGGCTGGCAAAAAATACTCCCCGCTGGTCTGCTGGCCATGCCGGGACGGTGCGGGATCGGCTCACAACTAACGTTTACCCGTGGATCGGCAGCAAGCCCATTGCCGCCATCGAGTCTCCTGCTGTCCTGTCTGTCATTCGCCGTATCGAGGCGCGTGGGGCACCCGAGGTAGCCCGCCGGGTGTTGCAGGTTGTTACGCAAATATTCACATACGCGATTGCGACGGGTGCAGCTATCCGAAATCCTGCCGCTGATCTGCGTGGAGCAATTCCGCCACCGCCCAAAGGCCATCACGCCAGCATCACAGACCCCCGAGGGGTAAGCAGTTTGCTCAAGGCGCTGGATGGCTATAGCGGCGCGTTTGTTACCCGTTGCGCCATCAAGTTGGCTCCACTGGTCTTTGTCCGCCCCGGTGAGTTACGGCGGGCAGAGTGGGCAGAGTTCGATACAGACAACGCAGAGTGGCGTATTCCTGCCGAGAAGATGAAGGCACGAGCTGTGCATATCATTCCCCTGAGTAGGCAGTCCCTCGCCATCATCGAGGAACTGAGGCCGCTAACTGGCGATGGCAAGTACCTGTTTCCATCGGTGCGTTCACCGTCCCGGCCAATGTCAGAAAACACCGTTACCGGTGCTTTACGCCGCTTGGGCTATACGGGTGAGGAAATGACCGGGCACGGCTTCCGCAGCATGGCGAGTACCCTTCTGAATGAGCAGGGCTGGAACCGGGACGCTATCGAGCGACAACTAGCCCACGGTGAACGAGACAAGGTGAGAGGCGCTTATAACTACGCTGAGCATCTGCCCGAACGTCGCCGCATGATGCAGGCATGGGCTAACTATCTGGACGGCCTCCGCAATCGTGAGAACGTTGTGCCGTTTCTGCGGGAAGCGTGAAATGCCCGCACCCAAGCGCAGGAAGCCATCAAAGATCATTCCACCTGATCCGCCCGGCGGAAGCCCTGAGCAGGCGATTGCAGCTTTTTGTATGGCTGCATGGAAAGGCATACCGCCGCCGCCAAGGGTTACGCAGTGGATAGCGGACTGCTTGGCTGAGATCGAGAATGACCCCAATCATTTTGCGCGTCGTGCATTCGGCATGACAGCCAAGGGTGCGCCGAAAGATAGCGGTACAAGTGTTGATTACCTTCTCTTTGTAGGACTAGCTCGACGATACGGCCACACGCTCGATGATGCCGTTGCCCATGCGGCGGACGTTTTCAAGAAATCGTCAGATACCATTAGCAAAGCTGTCAGAGGCATGAGAACCCATAGGCTAGAAGGTCTCCGCACAGACATGATGGAACAGGCGTTACTTAAGCATGGTCGGTCGTTGCCATTACCCCCGGGGAAATTAACCAAAGCCAAGAGGCGAACCCCCGCCAAGAAATAGCCGTCAATTATTGGCTCTCTCGCGTCCAAGTCCGATCGCATTTAATCGGTTCCGTGGTTCAACGGAGTAAATGCGATGACCAGTGCAAATGAGAAAGTAATCCGCCGTCCCGAGGTTGAAGCGCGTACTGGGCTGCCCAGAAGTACCCTCTATGACGCGATAAAGCGTGGCTCGTTTCCTCGCCCTATCAAACTCTCGGAAAGGTCCGTGGCATGGGTTGCTTCGGAGGTTGATGCGTGGGTTGCGGCCCGTATTCACGAAGCCCGCAGGGTAGCCTGATGGCAATTCCGCTTCCCCACGGTTCCGCCCGTTGCCTCTGCCGGGCTTGTGGCGAGTATTTCTCCACGCCAGGCACCTTCGACCGGCACCGCCAGAATGGGGCTTGTTTAGCCCCGGAGCGGGTGGGGCTGGTACGCGACCCTATCGGGGTCTGGAAACGCGCTGAAATCCGTACTCCGGAGGCTCTGGCGCGAATCCACGCCGTTACCTTGGGGGCGCAGCTATGAGCGAGTTCACGGTTATCGGTGGCATCCCGCCGCTACTGCCAGAAGGGAGTTACCAACTCGCCTACCTTGGTAATCGGACGATTGCAGGGTTTGCCGGTTCAAAGTCCAATACACGCGGACACAAGGCCGGAAAGCTGCGGATCGATTTTCGGGTAGTAGACGTTGGTGAGTATTTCGATGTGGAAGTTCCCACCTTTTTCAACGTCCTGGTGCCTATGCAGGCCAGCTTTGGGCGGAACGGTGCCTTTGCGCTAGTGCCGAATAGTAGCTTCCTGCGCGCCTACCTAAAGCTGTTCGGTCGGGTGAAGCGACGCGATCGCTTGTCGCTGCGGCGATTCAAGAACGTGGTGATTGAGGCCAGCGTCAGGACGGTTAAGCAGGATCGCAATCAGAAGCCGCTGGCTGAGTCCTGCCACTACTCCGTGGTGGATGAGTTGATACAGGTGGTGGCCGGATCATGAGTCTGTTGCCTTTCCTTTCCCGTCCTTTCCCATCCCAGCCTATCCCATCCTACTTCCTTCGAACCTGTACCCCGGCTGCAGCCCTTGAGGCTATTAGCTCTCATACGTTCAGGGCGTTGGATTGTTTGGCAGAAAACGGGCGGAGGTTTTTCAAGAATTGTTGGCTGTGCAGGCCGACGCAACGAATTCAGCCTTTGGGTAAAAGCGGGCTGAATGACATCCAGTAGCCAACTGCTTTCCCCGGGTAGCGGTGTACGCCGCCAAGTGTCCACCGCCCCGGGGTCCAAGAAGGTAAGCGGAACTGATTGTAATGGACGGACGGCATGACGCGAATCTTCTAATAGATCGTGACTTCCGGAATTTTCTGACCAGTACGCGTAAGGGGGTAATCCCCCCTTTATTAGCTCTTGGCAGAAGTGGAGCTAAGCGGCCATCGCCAGTTTCTGTATCGGGGTGATGCCGCCGATGGCCATATTCGGACGCTCGTGGTTGTAAGTCCAGAGCCAGCGAGTAGCTGATTCCCGGACGTCATTGATGGACTCGAACAAGGTCTGGCTCAGCCAGTCGTAACGCACGGTGCGGTTATAGCGTTCAACGTAGGCATTCTGCTGCGGCTTCCCGGGCTGGATATGTTCAAGGTGGATACCGCGGCTCCGCGCCCAGTCCCGCAAGGCTTCGCTGATGTACTCGGGACCGTTGTCGCAGCGGATCACCGTCGGCGACCCGCGCCACTCGATGATCTGCTCCAGGGACCGGATCACGCGAGCTGACGGCAATGACAGATCCACTTCGATGCCCAGTCCTTCGCGATTGAAGTCGTCCAGCACGTTGAACAGGCGGAACGTTCGCCCATCACTCAACTGGTCATGCATGAAGTCCATGGACCAGACCTGGTTGATCGATGCCGGCACGGTCAGTGGTTGCGGCTTCTCGCGCACCAGGCGTTTCCGCGGCTTGATGCGCAGGTTCAGCTCCAGTTCCCGGTAAATCCGGTACACGCGCTTGTGGTTCCAGCCAAAGCGCTTCACGTTGCGCAGGTACAGGTAGCACATGCCGAAGCCCCAGTTCTTCTGGTTGAAGGTCAGCCGCAGCAGCCAGTCGGCAATGACGGCGTTCTCGTCCGATAACCGCCGTTGGTAGCGGTAGCAGGTCTCGCTGACCGAGAAGTCAGCGCAGGCCTGGCGAACGCGGGCCCCGCGGACCTCGACCGCCCATCTGGCCATCTCACGCCGCTGAGATGGCCTCACCATTTTTTTGTGAGGGCCTCCTTCATGATCTCGGCCCGCATCTGTACCTCGGCGTACATCTTCTTCAAGCGCCGGTTCTCTTCTTCCAGTTCCTTGATCCGGGACATCATCGGCACATCCAGGCCGCCGTACTTCGCCCGCCACTTGTAGAACGTGGCGCTGCTGATGCCATGCGTCCGGCACAGCTCCGGAACCGGGCTACCGGCCTCCGCCTGCTTCAAAATGCCAATGATCTGGCTGTCGGTAAATCGCGATTTCTTCACGGGAATCTCCTCGACTCAGATTACGAGAAAATTCCACTTCTGGCTTCAGCTAAATTCAGGGGGGATTACCGGCATTCTCGGGGGCAAATTCTTACAAGCCTGCCTGTAACCATTGCTAATACTGATTATTCGCGTTCCTCTCCCTCCGCCATTCATTTTTCTATTCAACAGAATAGTACTTGGCCCGATTTCGTCGGGCCGGGAATTCCCCCGACATCAGGAAAGAGGACATGCATGATGGCCGGCTTGCTTGCCAGTGCATGGGCTTTCCAGACGCGATACCGGCTATCACACTGACCGGACGCGGATTCCTTAAGGCAAGCTTCAGGAATCCAGTCCACAGTCCACGTTAAAGGAGGGCAAAGGTCCCGTGTATCTGCTGCTCGTGGAAGACGATCTCGGCCTCGGCCAGGCATTGCACAAGCTCCTGTTGCGCCACTACCGTGTCCATTGGGTCCGGTCGCTGGCTTCGGCCCGGCGTCATTTCGATGCGGCGGAGTATGACGCCATGCTCCTTGACCTCGGTTTGCCTGATGGTGATGGCGTCGATTGGCTGCGTACGCTGCGGGCCGAAGGATGCCTGATGCCGGTGCTGATAATTTCTGCCCGCGACCAGCTGGATGATCGGGTGAAGGGTCTGGACACGGGTGCCGACGACTACCTCGTCAAGCCCTTTGAACCTGATGAGCTGCTGGCGCGGATCCGGGTCCTGCTCCGGCGGCAATCCGGGGTTGCGCAGCCGCGAATCACCTCCGGCGCACTGAGCTTTGCGACGGAGTCCCGTCAGTTCTACCTGAGTGATGAAGCGGTGAACTTTTCTCCGAAGGAACACCAGATCCTTGCGGTGCTCATTCAGGCTGGCGGCAAGCCAGTGAGCCGGGAGCGGCTCACCCAGCAGCTCTACGGTCTCGGTGATGCTGCGGACTCCAACACGCTGGAGGTCCACATTCACGCCCTTCGGAAAGTGCTGGGCAAGGACCGGATAGAGACCTTGCGTGGCTTTGGTTACCGGCTGGTCGCCCGATGAGGTTCCGCCTCTCTCGCCTGGCCCTGCTCATCGCGACGACTATCGTCGCCGTCGGCGCCATGGGGGTATTCGCCACTTATCGGGAGGCCGGGGACGAGCTGCGCGACATCCTGGACGACGATCTGGAGAAGCAGTGCCGGATGCTGGCGAGGTTCCTTGCTGCCGATCCGGCCGGGCTGGAAAAAAAGGAGCTGCAGACCCTGCTCACCAGGTCGTTCCGGCCGGACGATGAGGAAACCCTGTGGGTAAACGTCTACAACCTCGAAACCGGGCAGCTGGCGAGCAACCAGGAACACGCCCTGCAGCTTGCAGGTCCTGATAGCGGCGCACTGACCTTGCGGTGGAATGGTTACACCTGGGAGGGATACCAACGGCGTGAAGGTGGGCTGGTCGTTCAGCTCCTCCGTCGGACGGACCTCTACGAGGAGGTGCAGGGCGAGATCCTGGAGGAAATCACCATGCCCGTCATCGCCGGCACCGGCGTCACGCTGCTGCTGCTGGCCACTTTGATCGGTTTCATGCTGGGGCCTCTCTCGCGCCTGGTCCGGCAGCTCGAGACGCGCAATGCCGACTCGCTGGCGCCCCTGAACATCTGGACGCCGACCATCGAGGTAAACATCCTCGTCGCCACGATCAACCGCCTGATGAGCGGCGTGGATTCGGTATTGCAGCGTGAGAGGCAGTTCGCCAACGACGTGGCTCATGAGTTGCGCACACCCCTGACGACACTGAAGGTCGAACTGGCCGGACCGGAGCCGGATCTGCCCGCCATCAAGGCGGAGGTCGACCGGCTGGCCCGACTGGTTGAACAGTTGCTCACGCTCGCGCGGCTGGAGCAGGGACGGTGGCACGCCAGTTTCAGCGAGGTGCCACTGCATGACGTCTGGGCCCGGGAGTCCGGACGCTTCGCGGGCGCAGCGGAACAGGCCGGAATGACCCTGTCGAGCGACGTGCGCCCGACCGTCGTCAACGGTGACCCGACATTGCTCCAGGTGCTGCTCCGGAACCTGATCGGCAACGTACTGCGCCACTGTCCGACTGGCACGCGCATACACGTTGCCATCGGTACCGAGTCCGGTCCGGACACACTCGTCGTGCGCGACTCGGGTCCTGGTATTCCAGCGGACCAGCGCGCGCAGATGAATGCCGGTTTTGCGCGGCTGGACAGTCGAAGCGAGGGCCTCGGTCTGGGGCTGGCGATCTGCCGGAGGATTGCCGAGGTGCACGGCGCCGAACTGCAGTTTCTGGCGAACAGCGACGGGAGTTCCGGGCTCCGGGTGGAAGTTCGCTTTCCACCTTAAGGTTGCTTTAAGCAAGCCCGGGCAGACTGGGCCCGTATCCACTCACATCACTGAACGGAGTTACTGCATGAAAACGCTGCTTTCCATCACCCTGCTGACACTGGCTGCGGGTCCCGTCCTCGCCAGTGACAAGGCCGTCGACGCCGGCGGCTTTACCGGCCCTGATACTGTCCAGCTCGTGTCGGTCGCGACCGCTCTCGATCTGCCCGACGATAGCCTGGTCAAGCTCCAGGGCTACATCATCCGATCGCTCGGTGACGAGAAGTACGAATTCCGTGACGACTCGGGCATGCTGACCGTCGAGATCGACAACGACGACTGGCGCGGCGTTGAAGCAACGCCTGATGTGAAGGTCGAACTGCTGATCGAGGTCGACCGTGACTGGCGCAAGGCTGAGTTCGAGGTTGAGTCTGTCCGGCTGGTCGACTGATCCCTGGTCCGGGCGGCGCCGCCCGGACTCAGGAGGCGAGCCTTTGCTGCTCGATGGAGCAGCGAGCGCTGGATCAGGGAGACCGATGCCCGTGGTTGGTCATCCCCCTCGTCAGCTTGCGCTCATGGCTTGAGCCGGCTTTGCGGCCGCACCGGTGCGCACCTTCTTCTCGATGCGTTGTCCGACATCGGCGTCGATGCGTTTCCAGTAGTCGAAGGCGCGCTCCAGGACAGGGCTGCGCACGCCGCCCAGCAGACTGCCGGCAACCTGCTCAACCAGCGCAGTGCGCTGGGCATCGTTGAAAACCTCGCGCACCAGAGCACCGGCCTGGCCGAA
>JAHDYN010000323.1 GCA_023383735.1 Gammaproteobacteria bacterium
GCCTCAACAACGGCTTCCGCCTGTCGACCTACGTGGTACTGGAAAGCGGCGAGCACATCCTCGACAGCGAACGGCGCGAACAGATCAGAAAGCGCCTGGAGCAGGCGATCACCGCCGGCCAGACCAGCGGACCCAGAGTCACCAGACGCCCGCCCCGCCAGGTCCGCATGTTCACCACTCCAACGCTGGTAAGCTTCGGCAGCGACGAGGTCAACAACAGGACCGTGATAGAAATCGTGGCCAGCGACCGGCCCGGACTGCTCGGCCAGATCGGCCAGGTGCTGCGCAACCATGAAGTCGGCATCCAGGCGGCCAAGATACTCACGGTCGGGGAACGGGCCGAGGACGTTTTCTATGTCACCGACCAGAATGGCAATCCGCTGACCGAAGCGGCCTGCCAGCAGATCGAAGCGGCCCTGATCGAGACCCTCGACAACGGCAACTGATACGCCCGGGCAAAGAACATTTTCACCACAGCCGGAATTTCATCGTGAACACAGACACACTCAGCACCATCATCGACAAGGCCTTTGAAGAGCGCGCATCGCTTGATTTGCAGAACCCGCCCGCAGACGTCCGTACGGCCGTTCAGACGGCCATCGACATGCTCGATCGCGGCACGGCACGCGTCGCCGAGAAGACTGCCGGCGGATGGGTGGTTAACCAGTGGCTGAAGAAGGCCGTACTCCTGCATTTCGGCATCGAACGCAACGTGCGCATCGAGGCGGGCTTCAGCGATTTCTATGACAAGGTACCGATCAAGTACGCCGGTTACAGCCAGGAGCAGTTCGCCGCAGGCGGCGCACGGGTCGTGCCGGGTGCGATCGTGAGGCGCGGCGCACATGTGGCCCGCGATGTCATCCTGATGCCATCGTTCGTGAATATCGGCGCATATGTCGGCAGCGGCACCATGGTGGACACATGGGTGACGGTCGGCAGCTGCGCGCAGATCGGACGCAAGGTGCATCTTTCCGGCGGCGTCGGAATCGGCGGCGTACTGGAGCCCTTGCAGGCCAATCCGACCATCATCGAGGACAACTGCTTCATCGGTGCACGATCCGAGATCGTGGAGGGCGTGGTCGTCGAAGAAGGCGCGGTCATCTCGATGGGCGTTTTCATCGGCCAGAGCACACGCATCTACGATCGCGAGAAGGACGAGGTCCTCTACGGGCGGGTACCCGCCGGCGCAGTCGTCGTCCCCGGAACCCTGCCCTCCGGCAAGGGCTCCTGCAATCTGTACTGCGCCGTCATCGTCAAGCGGGTGGATGCGAAGACCCGCGCGAGGACTTCCCTCAACGAGCTGCTGAGAACAGACTGAAGCGATGACAACCGCCAGAGACAGCACGCTCGACTTCGCCTGCGAACTGCTGCGCCGGCCCTCGGTTACGCCGGCAGACGAAGGCTGTCAGCCGCTGATCGCCGACCGGCTCGCTGCGGCCGGCTTCGGCATCGAACACCTGCAGTTCGGGGAGGTCAGCAACCTGTGGGCCCGGCACGGCACCGACGGGCCGGTACTCTGCTTTGCGGGCCATACCGATGTGGTGCCGGCCGGCCCCAGACAGGACTGGCACACCGACCCCTTTGTGCCGGAAATCCGCGACGGCATTCTCCTTGCCCGTGGTGCCGCCGACATGAAGGCGAGCCTTGCGGCAATGGTGGACGCTGCAACGGGCTTCATCGCAGCTCATCCACGACACAAAGGCTCGATAGCCTTCCTGATCACCAGCGATGAAGAGGGTCGCGCCCAGGACGGTACCAAACGTGTCATGCAATGGCTTGCCGGCCGCGGCGAGAAGATCGACTGGTGTGTCATCGGCGAACCTTCGGGCAAGGACCAGCTCGGCGACACCGTGCGCGTGGGGCGACGCGGGTCGCTGAGCGGCATACTGACCGTGCATGGCGTGCCCGGACATGTGGCTTATCCCCACATGATCAGCAATCCGATACAGGCCTTTGCTCCGGTGCTGACCCGCCTCTACGCGGAACCGGTCGACGAGGGCAACGAGTTCTTTCCGCCTTCCAGCTTTCAGGTCGTGAAGCTGGAAAGCATCGGCGATGCGGTCAACAGCACCCCGGGGACACTCAGCGCCCGCTTCAACTTCCGCTATTCGACAGTCTGGACGCACCAGCGCCTCAGCGCGCACGTGGAAAGACTCTTCAGGGAGTCCGGCATGAACTACACGCTGGACTGGCATCTGTCGGGAGAACCCTTCCTGACCCCGCCGGGGCAGCTCACCGACGCGGTCAGTGAAGCTGTCGCCAGCATCACCGGGATCACGCCGACGCTGTCCACCGGTGGCGGCACCTCCGACGGCCGCTTCATCGCACCGAGCGGTACGCATGTCGTCGAGTTTGGCGCGGTGAATGCAACGATTCACAAGCCGAACGAGCAGATCCCGGTTGCCGATATCGGCAAGATGCGTGACGTATACCGGGAAATCATCGACCGCCTGCTCGGGCAGCCATAAGCGACAGGCAGACTTCAGTGCTGGCCGATGTGCCAGCCTCTGCCGCGCCAGTTCACGAGGACGCCGAAGGTACCCAGCCCCGCCAGTGCAATCAGCACCCATCCCGGCATGCTCAGGCCCAACAGGGTCCAGTCAACCTCTGCACACTCGCCCGAACCCGACAGAACCGTCATCAGCATCTCGCCAACCGGGAAAGCTTCAAGCATGAAATCGAGCCCCGGACCACAGGCGGGCACGCGCTCCGGCGGCAAGGCCTGCAACCTGTGTTGCCGGCCGGCAACGCCACTGCC
>JAHDYN010000324.1 GCA_023383735.1 Gammaproteobacteria bacterium
AGATCGAGCGCATCGAGGTGCTGCGCGGGCCGGCCTCCGCGGTCTACGGCGGCGAGGCGCTGGCCGGCGTGATTCATTTCATCACGCGCCGTGCTGCGGTGGACGGCATCGCTGGTACCGGCTATGCGGCCATCGGCGGTGATGATGAGCGCAGTCATGGCGCACTGCTGAACCTGGGCAACGGCAGCCTGCAGGCCCAGGTCAATGCCGGCCATGCGGAGAGCGGCAAGAGCGGTGATGATGCCACCGTCGACCTCGATACTGTTTCAGGCGCCTTGCGCCTGGCGGGCAACGAGTGGCTGACGGCCGGCGTATTTGCCGGGCGCGTCGAGCGCGACAGCACGGGATTCCCCGACGACAGCGGCGGCCCCCGGCTGGCGGTCAACCGCGAGCTGACGGTCCGGAGCTCCACGGACCGGCGCTACGGGGCCGATCTCGGCATCGGCGACGGCAGCAATCTCCAGTTGAAGCTCAGCGCCTCGGAGTTCGAGCGCGATGCGACCGATGACAATGCCGCGATAGCCGCGGGTGAGCGCTTTCCGGTGCCGGCCTTCGTGACCGACACCGATTTCAGGCGGCGTGATCTCGCGATCTCGCTGACCATGAACTGGGGGACGGACGTCAGCGCCGTCGTCGGCGCCGAACGTGCCGACGAGGACGGCAGTCTCGCCAGCGTGGGTGATTTCTTCGGCAGCGGCAGTCCGCAGACACTGGATTTCAGCCTGGATCGCGAAACGACCGCCGCATTTTTCGAGGGGCGCTTGCGTCTGTCGCCGGGTGTGACGGCACAGGTCGGGGTGCGTCACGACAGGGTCGACGAGGGCGAGAGCAGCGACAGCGAAACCACGCCACACCTCGGCCTGGTCTGGGAATTGCCCGGTGGCACGACGACCCTCAAGGCCAACTACAACAAGGGCTTCAAGCCGCCGAGCTTTTTTGCGCTGGGCTTCCCCCTGGGTGGCAACCCCGCACTTGATCCGGAGCGCAGCAGAAACATCGATCTGGGCCTTGCGCAGCGCCTCGGCACTTCCGGGTCAATGTTCCGGCTGAGCGTGTTCAAGACGCGCTACGAGGACCTGGTCGATTTCGACAGCGATACCTTCACGAACATCAACCGCGGCACCATCGTCATGCAGGGCATCGAGCCGGAGATCGACCTGCGGGTGGATCGGCATTGGCGCGTGCAGGCCAATGCGTCGCTGCTGGATATCGATGAACGCGATGGTCTGCAGCCCTTGCGCAACCGCCCGGAGCGCAAGGCCGCTGCAAGCCTCGCCTATGACTTCGACGGCGGACACACGGCATTCATCGGTCTCAGCTACAGCAGTGATTTCCTCGACCGCTCGAATCCCACCGGCGACATCCGCATGCCGTCTTTCACGGTGGTCGAGGCCGCCGCTTCGATGCGTTTCGGGGCGCTGCGCGTGTCGCTTTCGGTCGACAACCTGTTCGACAGGGACTATGAGCAGTTCGTCGGCTTTCCGGCCCAGGATCGCCGGCTGCGCCTCGAGCTGCGCGGCGACTTCTGACCCGAGGCGGAATCCCGGACTATACTTGCGATCCCATGAATACGTCGCGCGGGAGATCCAGTCCATGAGTCCGGAATTGCAGAATGCAAAGCTGAAATTCATCGCCCTCACTGCGGTACTGCTTGCCGGCAGTCTGGTCGGCGGCTGCGACCGGCCAAAACCCGAGGCCGCGCAGGGTGCAGCGGCGAGTGGCGCAGCGGCTGCTCCCGACACCCCGCTCAGCGGCAAGCAACTGGTCGATCGCTACTGTGTGCGTTGTCACCTGGCGGCGGATCCCGCTGATCTGTCGAAGGAATACTGGCCGTATGCACTGCACTACATGGGCAACTATGTGGGCATGAAGGGCGATGAGTTCGACGATATGCGCATGGAGCCCTTCCCGCCGGAGATGGAGCCGGTGCAGGACTACACGAAGCGCTACTTCCTCTACGGCAAGGACGGCTATTTCCGCGATTTCTATCCGTTCAAGGAACACATTCCACCGCAACCCGAGATGAGCAAGGAAGAGTTCCTGCGCATGCGCGACTACTACGTCAGCAACGCGCGGCCCTGGAAGGAGATGGAAATGCAGGCGCCAAAGGCGCCGCTGGCCAGGGTGTTCAAGCCGGTTAAACCGAAGCTCGAGCTCGAGCCGGATGCGCTGATCCTGTCCACGCTGGTCGATCCGCAGCGCCAGCGCCTGTATGTCGGACGCACGGTCATCGACGACTGGGTTGCAGGTGGCGAGCGCCGCGAAGGCTTTGACAAGTGGGATGACGTGGTGGTGCTGGACCTGGGCAGCGGCAAGCGCATTGCCGAGCAGCGGGTGGCCAGCGATCCGATCGACATGAAGCTGACCGAAACCGGCATGCGGCTGGTGACGCACGGGCGCTTTCCGATGACCAAGGTCGGTATCGGGCGAATCACCGACTGGGAATTCGAGGGCAGGACGCCGCGTGCGCGCATGCTGGTCAACGGCGAACAGCGGCTGGTCGAGCACCATACGGTGGACATGAACGGCGATGGATTGCCTGACATCATCACCAGTGCCTTTGGCGACGGCTACGCAGACGGCGCGCAGAGCGCGCTGGCGATTTTCTACCAGACGCCCGAGTACCAGAAGCTGTGGCAGGACGCGCCAGCCGAGATCCCGCCGGGACCGCTGGCGGGCGCACTGCGCGAAACCGTGCTGGACCGTACCGCCGGCCTGATCGGCAACACCATCGCCGACTTCAACGACGAC
>JAHDYN010000325.1 GCA_023383735.1 Gammaproteobacteria bacterium
CTGCGCGCACGGCTCGATCTGCCGCCTGGTGTGAACCTGGCCGGGCCGGACGCCGCCAGCGCGCGCCTTGCCAACCTGTCCCGCGCTTATCGCGTCAATCTCAATGTGCTGGCGCTCGTCGCCCTGTTTACCGGTGGCTTCCTGGTGTTTTCGCTGCAGGCGCAGGCCACCCTGGCCCGACGCGCGCAGTTTGCCTGGCTGCGCGCCGCCGGCATCGAGCGTGGCCAGCTCAAGCGATTGCTGATGGCAGAGGCCGTCACGATCGGTGCCTTGGGCAGCCTGCTCGGATTGTTTGCCGGGGCAGCCATCGCCCGTGCGGCGCTCGCAGCCCTGGGCGGTGACCTCGGCGGCGGCTACTTCAACACGGCTGAGCCGGTACTCGGCTTTCCGCCGCTCACCGCAGCCGGATTTGGCGGGCTCGGCATCCTCGCGGCAGTTGCCGGCAGTTATCTGCCCGCCCACGAAGCGGCGCATACGCCGCCGGCGGCCGCGCTGCACGCCGGTGCCGAGGAAGATGTGCTTCGTCCGCTCGGCCGCGTCTGGCCGGGCATCGCCTTGCTGTGTGCCGCCGCCGTCCTCGTCAGTCTGCCGCCGCTGGCCGGCCTGCCCCTGCCGGCCTATCTGTCCATCGGCGCCCTGTTGATCGGTGCGATCGCGCTGCAGCCGCGCATCGCACAACTCGTGTCCCGGCCACTCGCCGACTGGCTGCAGACCGCGCCTGCCGGCACGCGCATGCCGATGCTGCTGCTGGCCGCCAACCGCATGGTGCAGGCACCCGGTGGCGCGGCGATCGCGATGGCCGGCATCGTGGCGAGTTTCGGCCTGATGGTGGCGATGGGCACCATGGTGTCGAGCTTTCGCGGCACGCTCGATGACTGGCTGGTGCAGGTGTTGCCGGCAGATCTCTATGCGCGGGTCGGCCAGTCCATGACCGACGTGCATCTGCCGCCGGCTGACCTGCAGCGCATACGCACACACCCCGGCGTGCTGCGCGTCGAGTTCTCGCGTTCCGTGCCGCTGCAACTCGCTCCCGACCGCGCCGCAGTGGTCGTCGTCGCGCGCATGATCGATGCGGCAGATCCCGGCGCCGCACTGCCGCTGGTGGGCAGGCCGCTCGTTTGGCAGCCGGACATGCCGCCCCCGGTCTGGGTGTCCGAGGCGATGGTGGATCTCTACGGCGCACGCCCCGGGGGCATGCTTGATCTCCCGCTGGCAGGCAGCCTGCAGCGTTTCTCCGTGATGGGTGTCTGGCGCGACTACGCGCGGCAGTTTGGTTCGGTGGCCATGCGCGCCGAGGATTACCAGCGCATCACCGGCGACGCCACGCGCACGGATGCCGCGATCTGGCTGCGCCCCGGCGTGACAGCGGATGAGGTCAGCCGCGAGCTGCTGCAGACGCTCGAGTCCCGCGAGCTGATCGAGCTGCGCGCACCGGCCGAGATCCGCGCGCTGAGCCTGCGCATCTTCGACCGCAGCTTTGCCGTCACCTATGTGCTGGAAGCGGCGGCGATCCTGATCGGCATGATCGGCGTGGCGGCAACGTTTTCCTCGCAGGCGATGGCCCGTACCCGCGAGTTCGGCATGCTCCGCCACATCGGCGTGACGCGTGGCCAGATCCTGCGCGTGCTGGCGCTCGAGGGCACGCTGGCCACCCTGAATGCGATCGTGGTCGGCCTGCTGGCCGGGCTGGTGATTGCGCTGGTACTGATACGCGTGATCAACCCGCAGTCCTTTCACTGGTCGATGCAGCTGGTCGTGCCCTTCGGCCTGATCGCCGGCCTGATCGCGGCGCTGCTGGTTTGTGCCACCGGTACCGCCGCCGTAGCGGGCCGGCGCGCCATCGGCAGCAGCCCGCTCCGCGCCGTGCACGAGGACTGGTGATGCTGAGCCGTCGCCGTTTGCTGCTCATGCTCGCTGCGCTGGCCACCCCGGCGAGTCGCGCCGCAGTCAGCTATCCGCCAGTGGTGCCGCGTGCGCTCATCTTCCCGCAGGACTTCGGTGCTCATCCGGATTTCCGTACCGAGTGGTGGTATCTCACCGGCTGGCTCGGCGACTTGGAGAAGCCGCTCGGTTTTCAGCTGACCTTCTTCCGCACGCGGACTGGCGTGGATCCGGCCAACCCGAGCGCATTCGCCGCCCACCAGCTGGTGATCGCACACGCGGCGATCGCCGATCCCGCGCGCGGCTCGCTGTTGCTGGATGAGCGCATCGCCCGAACCGGTTTCGGGCTTGCCGAAGCGGCCAGCGGTGATACCGATGTGAAGCTGTCTGGCTGGACCCTGCGTCGCGATCCGGTCACGGACATCTATCATGCGCAGATCGCTGCGCGTGAGTTCACGCTCGATTTCGAAGCCGCCGCATCGGCGGCACCCTGGCTGCAGGGCGAAGGCGGGTTTTCGCGAAAAGGCCCGGATGCCTTGCAGGCGAGCCACTACTACTCGCGGCCGCAGCTCAAGGTACAGGCAGAGCTCGGCCGGGACGGCCGTGTGCAGGAACTCTCCGGCATCGCATGGCTCGATCACGAATGGTCGAGTGCGGCGCTCGCGCCGGATGCGGTGGGCTGGGACTGGACCGGCATGAATCTCGATGATGGCAGCGCGCTGGTTGCCTTTCAGATCCGCAGTCAGCAGGCCGGCCAGCCGCCGGTGCAGACCTACGCTGCAATCCGCGATGCTTCCGGTCGCGTGCAGGTCGTGTCGCCTGCTGAAGTCAGCTTCACACCGCTTC
>JAHDYN010000326.1:0-1183 GCA_023383735.1 Gammaproteobacteria bacterium
TGAACTCGTCGCTGATGCCCTGGATGCGGTGCGAGCCGACCTTCTTGCCGGTGCTCATGGTCGGTGAATTGGCCGGTTCCAGCGGGTGAATCCGTACCTTGCGGGCGCCCTTGCGCAGGTGACGCCCCACGCCCATGACGGTGCCGCCGGTGCCGACGCCGGCGACGAAGGCATCGGCCGCAACGCCGAAGCGGGCCAGCTGTGCCTCGATTTCCGGGCCCGTCATCACCTCGTGTGCTTCGACGTTGTCGGGGTTGTCGAACTGGCGAGGCAGAAAGGTATTGGCGTTTTCGGCCGCATACTCCTGCGTCATCTTCACCGCGCCGATGAATCCGCCCTGGGCCTTGGAAACCGGCACCACCTCGGCACCGAGGTTGTGCATGAGCTGCACGCGTTCGTAGCTCATCCAGTCGGGCATGTAGATGCGTACCCGATGGCCGAGCGCGCGGCCGATGGCGGAAATCGATATGCCGGTGTTGCCGCTGGTGGCCTCGGCAATCATGGCGCCTTTCTGCAGTTCGCCGCGCTCGATCGCCCGGCGCAGGATATAGAGCGCCATGCGGTCTTTCACGCTGCCGGTCATGTTCAGCAGTTCGTACTTGGCGTACAGCCGGCGCGGCTGGGCGTTGTACGTATAGTGGATCTCGAGCAGCGGGGTCTGGCCGACGAGGGCGGCGATGCCATTGATTGAACGCATATGAGTTCCGGTTTCCGGTCGAAGCGGCTGACAGGCAGGCAGTTTACCCGCAGTGCATGGCCTTGCCTTACCTTGCCACCACCGTTACCGATGCTTTCTGTTCCACCCCCCCGCGCGTCCAGCGCAATTCCACCTGGTCACCGGGTTCGAGCTTCTTCAGCAGTTCATTGAAGCCACCGAGGCCGTTTACTGCATCGCCAGCCATGTGGGTGAGTATGTCGCCGGCCTGCATGCCGGCCTTGTCAGCCGGCGAGCCCGGCACCACGCCCTCGATGCGCAAACCCGGGCCCTGGAAGGCAAAGTCCGGAATTGCGCCCACCGAGACGCGACGCGAGCCGGAACCGGCCGGTGGTGCCGCAGCGCCTGCCGGTGCACTGCTGACGCTCAGGCGCTTCTCGGTCGAGGCCAGGTAATCGATGGCCTCGTTGGCGACTGTTGCCACCTTCACCATGCCGGTGCCGTCGACCTTGTCGGGTGTGTCGGTGG
>JAHDYN010000326.1:1193-2670 GCA_023383735.1 Gammaproteobacteria bacterium
GGGGCGGTGATAGTCGAGCCCGGCGCCGGAGAAGATCTGCACACCCGGTATGCCGGCATCGATGAAGGCCTTCTGGTCCGAGGATTCGGCAGCACCCGGGATGTTGCGGGTCTGCACACCGGTGACCGCCGTGATGCCGCGGAACACGAAGGGCCACTCGCGGGCGCTCTCGGTGGCGATCACCGAGACCGGCTGGTCGCCGAGGCGACCGACCGTGTCCATGTTGATCACGCCATAGATGCCGGAAACCGGTACCGGCAGCGGATTGCCCACATAGTGGCGCGAGCCGAGCAGGCCGGCTTCCTCGCCGCTGAAGGCGATGAACACGATCGTGCGCGGCGGTGCCGGGCGTGCGGCCAGATGCTTCGCGATCTCGATCAGCACTGCGACACCGCTGGCATTGTCATCGGCGCCGGGGTGGAGTTTGCCGACCGCATCGGCGCGGGCTCCGGGCCAGCCAAAGCCGAGGTGATCGTAGTGCGCGGTCAGCAGCGCTGCTTCACCCTTGAACTTCGGGTCGGCGCCGGGCAGCACGGCGATCACGTTGCGCAGTGTGTGCTCGCGGTTGTCGACACCGCCGGTTGCCGTGAAGCTCTGGAAGTAGCTGCCGTCATCGCCACCCGGTTGCAGCTTCGCGGCGGCGAACTGCTCCTTGATGTAGTCGGCCGCAGCGTCGAGGCCGGCACTGCCGAAGCCGCGTCCCTCGCGCTCGGGTGCCGCAAGGAAATTGACGTGGCGCATGAGCTGTTCGGCCGAGTAGGCAGCGGGCGGCTCCGCCAGTGCCGCGCGCCGCGGGAGCGCGATGGCGGCCGGCAAACCCTTGCCCTGCAGGTTGACGAGCAGCGGTGAGTCGGTGGTCGGCCATTCGCCCTTGGCGACGTTTGCCGGCTCGGTGCCGGCAAAGGCCAGCCAGGAATACTTGCCGTAGTGGGGCAGCTTGCGCATCAGGCCCGCGAGCGCTTCTGCCGGATCAACCGTGACCCAGCCGATCGCAAGCTTCGGATCGTCGGGATGGCGATGCGTCAGCACATGCGAGTGGCCTGCGAAGGGCAATTCGCTGCTGCCGATGCGTACACCCTTGCTGCTGACGGCAAGGCCCAGCGCCGGATCGTTGGCAAAGAGGCTGGCGGCAAAGCGGTTTTGCCGGCCGAGCAGCCAGACGCTGCGGTCTGCCGGCAGTTTGTCGATCTCCCGGTCGGTCACCACCGTGATCTTGTTGGACGGGCTCTGCCACGCGCTGAGCGCGCTGCGCCAGGCGTCGGTTTCAGCGGCCGGTTCGGCGGGCAGCACCGCGAGCACCTCGCTGGCACCGAAGATCTGCCCGATGCTCGGTGCGGTTTCACGCGGGTCGAGGATGCGGAACACGTCGAAGGCGGGATCAACAGCGATCACCTGCGGTGGCGATGTCGTCTCGATGCTGAACGGTGTGACCGCGTCGCGGCTGCGGATCTTCGTGACGACCGGCCCGGCAGCCGTT
>JAHDYN010000327.1 GCA_023383735.1 Gammaproteobacteria bacterium
AGCTTTTCTCGGTGCGGTTCGTCCCATGGTGCGGCATGTTTACCTGTTGCTGCTCGCAGGCAGCTACGCGGCAAGCTACTGGCTGATTCCGGAATGGCTCGATCTGGCAGTCGTGCTGTGGGCGGCGCTTGTCTGGTGGCTGGTGGCGTTGGTCTGGATCCTCCGCTATCCGGTGCCGATTTCGCCATTCGCTGCAGGACTTGCCGGAATCCTTGTGCTGGTTCCTGCCTGGATCAGCCTGGTGAGCATCCTGCAGGTGGCGGGACAGGGCCCGGCGCTGCTGCTGCTGACGCTGGCAATGATCTGGGCGGCCGATATCGGCGCGTACTTCGCCGGGCGTCGCTGGGGACGTCTGAAACTCGCCCCGCGGGTCAGCCCCGGCAAGACGCTGGAAGGCGTCGCGGGTGGCCTGCTGGGCGCCGTGCTCACCGCCGGTGTTGGTGGCAGCGTACTCGGGTTGCCGCTGGCAGCCATGCTGCCCTTCGGCTTGTGCGTGGCAGCGATATCCGTGGTCGGTGATCTGACCGAGAGCATGTTCAAGCGCAGCGTCGGGATCAAGGACAGCGGCAGGCTGTTTCCCGGCCATGGTGGCGTGCTCGACCGGATCGACAGCATCACGGCTGCGGCACCATTGTTTGCATTGGCCCTGCAGTGGATGGGACGGATCCCCGCCTGATGTCTTAGTATTGACGCCATGCCATCCATGCTCAATTCCCTGCTGGCCTTTATCGCTGCCATCGCCCTGCTGGTGGCGATACACGAGTTCGGCCACTACTCCGTGGCCCGCCTTTTTGGCGTCAAGGTCCTGCGTTACTCGATCGGTTTCGGGCAGGTGCTCTGGTCCCGTCGTGCCGGTGCCGACCAGACGGAATACTGCCTGTCGGCGATCCCGCTCGGTGGCTACGTGAAGCTGCTGGACGAACGGGATTGTGCGGTGAGCTTTGCCGAACGGGGGCGCGCCTTCAACCGGCAGTCCGGCGCGGTGCGCATGGCCATTCTGTTTGCCGGGCCGGCCTTCAACCTGGTGTTTGCCGTGCTCGCCTACACGCTGATGTTCATGCACGGCGTGCCGGGCATCAAGCCCGTGGTCGGTACGGTTGAGCCCGGATCGATTGCCGCAAATGCCGGGTTGCGTGAGGGCGATACCATCGTCTCGGTTGGCGGGCAGCATGTGCTGACCTGGGAGTCCGCCACACTTGGCATACTGGACGAACTGCTGGCCAATGGCACGATTCGCCTCGATGTAAGTGCGGGGAGTGCAGCCGGCTCGGGGTCGCGGCAGCTGCTGTTGCAGGCCGCCGGCCATGAATCCGAGCTGACGGAGCCCGGACGATTGTTTGCCGGACTGGGCTTCAAGCCCTGGGCGCCCGTCCCGGATGCGGTGATCGGTGAACTCGTTGCGGATGGGCCGGCGGAGCGGGCTGGTCTCAAGTCAGGCGACCGGGTGCTCGCCGTCGATGGAATTGCCGTGGACAACTGGGCGGATTGGGTCGAGCTGGTGCGGGCCCGGCCCGGCCAGCTGGCCGATGTCAGGCTGTCCAGAGGGGGCGAAGAGCTGGACCTGCCGGTTGAGATCGAAGCAGTCGACAGCGACGCAGGGCGGATTGGCCGCATCGGAGCAGCCGTTCTGCTGTCTCCAGGCCAGTTCGACAACATGCGTGCGGAGGAGCGACTTGCGCCCGTCGAAGCCCTGCAGCGGGCCACCGTACGCACCTGGGAGATGAGCGTGCTGACGCTGCGCATGATCTGGCGGATGCTGGTCGGCGACGTCTCGGTAAAGAACATCAGTGGTCCGATCAACATAGCCCAGTACGCGGGCTATAGTGCGAGCATCGGCCTTTCGGCATTTCTGAGTTTTCTTGCGGTGGTCAGTATCAGTCTTGGCGTGCTCAATCTGCTTCCCGTGCCGATGCTCGATGGTGGCCAGATCGTCTATACGCTTGCCGAGCAACTGAAGGGCAGCCCCTTGTCCGAAAGGGCGCAGATGATCGGGCAGCAGGTTGGCCTTGGATTGCTGCTGCTGCTGATGAGCTTCGCGTTCTACAACGACATTTCCAGATTGCTCGGCTGAGTCGGTAATGGGTTTCTTGTCGCCGGGTTCCCGATTTGCGCGCGCGCTTGCTGCGGTGATGGTGCTGCTGCTGGCAGCTGCCGCGCATGCTCAGGTCGCAGCGCCAGGCGCCGATGATCTGGTCGTGCGCAATATCCGCGTCGAGGGGCTGCAGCGGATCGCCGAAGGCACGGTATTCAACTATCTGCCGGTGAATATCGGTGACCGGATCGATCAGGGTCGTGTCCAGGAGGCGATACGCGCGGTGTATGGCACCGGTTTCTTTCGCGATGTCGAGATCCGCTGGGACAGCGGAACCCTGATCGTCGTCGTGTCAGAGCGTCCATCGATTGCCAGCTTCTCGATAACCGGCAACAAGGACATAAAAACCGAGGACCTTCAGGAGCCGCTGGCCAGGATCGGGCTCAAGCAGGGACGCATCTTCAATCAGTCCGTGCTCGACGAGGTGGAGCAGTCACTGACCGACCAGTATTTCAGCCGTGGCAAATACGCGGCGAAAGTCACCGCGGCCGTGGAGGCTCTCCCGGACAACAAGGTGGCGATCGCCATCACGATCAAGGAGGGCGACCGTGCCCGGATCCGGCAGATCAATCTGGTCG
>JAHDYN010000328.1 GCA_023383735.1 Gammaproteobacteria bacterium
CCGCACTTGAAAGGCAGCTGGCAGAGCTGGCGGTCCGGCAGCAATGGATCATGGACCGGCAGGCCATCCACGACCTGCTGTGCCGTTACAGTCGCGCGCTCGACCGTCTGGATATCGATTTGCTGCGTCGCGCATTCTGGCCGGATGCAAGGGTGGATCTGGGCCCTGGCCTCTATCAGGGTGAGGCCAGCCAGCTCTTCGAATTTGCCATGCAGTTCCAGGGCGCCATGCGAGTGACCCGCCACGAACTGTCCAACATGCTGATCGAAGCCCGTGGCGACGGCCGGGCCTTTGCAGAGACCTACGTTTATGCCTTTCACGTTGTCGAACGCGATGGCAGGGTCGAGGATCTCGTGGTACATGGCCGTTATCTGGACAGCTTCGAGCGCCGCAATGGCGAGTGGCGGATCAGCGCACGCACTGAACTCATCGACTGGGCGCACGAGCGGCCGGCAACAGCGGACTGGTTTGACCGTCAGCCGCCACTCAACCGCGGCACTCACGACATGGCCGATGCGCTGTATGCAGCCGCAAGGCGGGACAGTCCCGGAGCCTGAACCGAAGGAATGGGCCTGCCCCGCTTGGGAATGGGGCGCGCACCGGGGCCCTGCCTATAATCGAAGCGGGCCGACCCGCCGGGCCGATGGCCCCCGTTGTGATCCGGAGTGTTGCCGGGCACGCGCTCAGTGGAGATTGCGAAATGCAGGAATACAAGCTTTACATCAATGGCCAGTGGGTGCCTTCCGGTGACGGTACGATCGAGGACGATATCAGCCCGATCGATGGCAGCGTCTATGCACGGGTTCATCAGGGTACCCGCGACGATCTGCTCGCTGCGGTTACGGCGGCAGACGAGGCATTTGATACCTGGGGCCGGACTCTGGCCCGTGAACGGGAGCGCTATCTGAGTGCTGCCGCCGATTACCTCGAAGCAAACCTTCCGGCCTGTGCCGATGTCCTGATCAACGAGGGTGGCTCGCCCTGGGGCAAGGCGATGTTCGAGTCCACCTTTGTCGTCAACCTGCTGCGCAGTGCAGCCGGTGAGTGTCGCCGCATTTCGGGCGAAACCATGCCCTCGGACAGTCCCGGCATGTTCTCCATGAGCGTGCGTCGGCCCCTGGGTGTGGTCGGTGCCATCGCGCCATTCAATTTTCCGCTGCTGCTGGCGATGAAGAAGGTCTGCCTGGCGATTGCTGCCGGCAATACCGTGGTGCTGAAGCCGGCCAATTCAACTGCGGTTGTCGGGCTGAAGATCGCCGAGCTGTTCGATGCCGTGAAGCTGCCGCCGGGCGTCGTCAACGTGGTGCCGGCGCGCGGCTCGACGGTCGGCGAGGTGTTTACGGATGATCCGCGCGTCAGGTTGATCACTTTCACCGGGTCTACCGATACCGGGCGGATGCTGGCCGCGAAGGCCGGTCAGAAGCTCAAGAAAATCACGCTGGAGCTCGGCGGCAAGAGCCCGCTGGTCGTGTTGCGCGATGCGGATCTCGATTACGCGGTGGATACGGCGGCTTTCAGCGTTTTCCTGAACCAGGGCCAGATCTGCATGGCCGGCTCCAGGGTCATCGTCGAGGCGCCGGCGTACGATGCCTTCGTGAAGAAGATGGTCGCAAAGGTGGGCAAGCTCAAGGTTGGCGATCCGCGTGACCATGACACGGTCGTGGGTCCGCTGATTTCTGCCGGACAGTGCAAGTTCATCGCCGGGCAGATTGCGGACGCGACGGCGCGTGGCGCGAAGCTGCTGACGGGCGGTACCTTTGAAGGCCAGTATTTCCAGCCTACCGTTCTTACCGATGTCACGCCCGAGATGGCGATTTATGCAGAAGAAAGCTTCGGGCCGGTTGTGTCGATATACCGGGCGCAGGATGCCGAGGATGCCTTGCGCATTGCCAACGACAGTTGCTATGGCCTGTCGGCAGCGCTGATCACCAATGACTTCCAGAAGGCAATGGATCTCGCCATGCGTCTCGACTCGGGCATGGTGCACGTGAATCACAGCACTGCCTACGATGAGCCTCATGTGCCCTTCGGTGGCGTCAAGGACAGCGGCATGGGCCGCGAGGGCGGTCATTTCTCGATGGACGAGATGACCGAACTGAAGTGGGTCACCATGCAACTCGGCAAGCGCCACTATCCATTCTGAACGGCACCGCAATGGCGGTGCCGTCTTGTCGGCGGGTCAGGTGACGGGTGTCAGCAATGGCTGGCCGCTGAAGTACGCCCGCAGGTTTGCGACCACCAGATCCGCCATTGCCTGTCGCGTGTCGATGGTTGCGCTGCCAAGGTGTGGCAGCAGCACGACCTGGTCGAGAGTCAGCAATGCCGGGGGTACCTCCGGTTCATGTGCGTAAACATCAAGTCCCGCCCCGCCGAGGGTTCCCGCTGACAGCGCTGCCACCAGTGCCGGCTCATCCACGATGGCGCCACGTGCAACATTGATCAACAAGCCCTCGGAACCCAGCGCCTCGATAACCGCCTGATCAACCATGCCCCGGGTCTGGTCGGTGTCCGGTACCAGCACCACCAGGATGTCAGACCACCGGGCAAGTTCGGTCAGCGAGGCGAAATAGCGGGCAGCCTGTTCAGGCTGGCGGTTCCGGCCGTGGTAACCGATTTCCAGATCAAAGCCTGCCGCGCGGCGGGCGAGCGCCTTGCCGATGCGCC
>JAHDYN010000329.1 GCA_023383735.1 Gammaproteobacteria bacterium
GGCCCGCAGGGCACCCTGTACGGCCGCAACACCATCGCCGGCGCGGTCAAGATCGTCACCCGCACGCCGGGCGACGACCGCTGGCTCAACGCATCGGTCGGGATCGGCAACTACGAGACCAGCAAGTTCACCGGTTCCGTGGGCGGACCCATCGAAGAAGGCGCGCTGGCCGGCTCGATCTCGATGCTCTACGAGGACCGCAACGAAGGCTGGCAGAACAACCCGGTGACGGGTTCGAGTCCGGGCGAATACAAGAACAAGGCTGCCCGCACCAAACTGCACTGGTACGGCACCGAGAACTTCGATGCCGTGCTGACTGCATGGGCGGCCGACCTTGAAAACGATGGCTACAACGGCGTGCCCTATACGCCGTTCGAGAACACCGGCCCCAACGCCCTTTACGATCCGTCCTCGCCATCCAGCGTTCCGCTCGGCGGCTTCTACGACAACTTCGACCCGGATGGCGTGAACTACGGCTCCTCCGAACAGAACGGCGTCAATCTCGCCCTGAGCTTCCGGTTGGGCGGCATGACGCTGAGGTCGATCACGGGCTACGCCAATATCGACGACCGCTTCGGCTTCGACCTGGCAGGCGGCGGCGTTGCCGACACCCCCGGCACCACCGGTTTGCTGATCGCATCCGACTCGAATCTCGACCAGTTCAGCCAGGAGTTGCAGCTGCTCGGCACGCTGGGCAGCAACCTCGACTGGCAACTGGGCCTCTACTACTTCAATGAGGACGGCTCGCAGTCCTATGCGGGAGCCGCCGGGTTCCTCTTCGATGAGGTGAGCGATAACGAAACCAACAGCTATGCCGTGTATGGTGAAGGCACCTATCGGCTGACCGAGGCCCTGTCGGTCACCGCCGGACTGCGCTGGACCCAGGACGACAAGGACTACCGGATCAGCTGTACCGGCATCCTCTGCCAGGGCGGCCCCCTGGATCTCGAGGACGACTGGGACGAGACCACCGGCAAGCTGGCGGTCAATTACCAGCTCAACGAAGACCAGCTGGTCTACCTGGGCTTCACCCAGGGCTACCAGGCCGGTGGCTTCCAGTCACTGTGTTTCGGTGACCTGACCGCGGCCTGCGCCGGCACGCCTTTCGATCCG
Source organism: Gammaproteobacteria bacterium (assembly GCA_023383735.1). GTDB lineage: Bacteria > Pseudomonadota > Gammaproteobacteria > Steroidobacterales > SHZI01. The sequence continues at coordinate 1,114 of JAHDYN010000329.1, forward strand.
CAGACCGTCGACAGCGTGGAGGCGGGCTGGAAGGCTGATCTCTTCGACAACCGTCTGCGCCTCAATGCGGCGGTCTTCTATGCGATGTACGACGATATCCAGCAGGTCATCACCAACAACGCCGGCGGCTTCCCGACCGCCAACGTCGGTGACGTGGATGTCTACGGTCTCGAGCTGGAAGTGCTCTGGGCGCCGATCGAGGGCCTGAACGTCTACGCCAACCTGGGCATCCAGGAAAGCGACTTCGGCTCCGTCGACCCCCTCTCGCCGCCGGGCGGACTCGGTGACTCCTGCAATGTTGACCCGACCCCGCCCTGCGCTGTCCCGACCGATGAGCTGGCCTCAAACCCGGGCTGGCAGGGCAAGATCGGTTTCGACTACAGCATCCCGCTGGAAAACAGCCTGGCCTTCTTCTATGGCCTCGACATATTCCACTCGGATGACTACTACGCGGAAGCGCGAAACCTCATCGAGATCGACAGCTTCACCCGGCTGAACGGCTTCATCGGCTTTGGTGCCGACGACCGGAAGTGGCAGGTTGTGCTGACCGCCAAGAACATCACCGACGAGGAGGACAATGTGTCGGGGCTGTTTGCCAACGGCTTCACGAATGTGCGCACACCGCTGCCGCCCGCCGAGTACATGCTCAACTTCAAGGTGAACTACTGAGATTCACCACGATGCGACAACGGCCGGTACCGGCCAGAGACAAAAAGGGCGCTTCGGCGCCCTTTTTTTCAGCGCAATTTCGGCAGTACCTGTTCGGCAAACAGGCGGGTCTGGTGCACCAGCGCCGCCTGCCGCGCGCCGTGCGGTTCGGCTACCGGCGATCCGCCCAGCACATTGACGTGATCCAGACCGAGGGCGACCAGCTGCTGCAGGCGCTCCAGGCACTTGGCCGGCGGTCCACAGATCGAAAACCAGTCGACAAAGGCATCGTCGACCAGGCCCAGATGTTTGCCGTCGTGCTGCGCATGCCGGGCCATGTCGTAGCCGGATTTCATCTGCACGGCCAGCGCCTTGAGCTGCGGCGGCAGGTGCTCGGTCGGTGAATTCCGCATGCCGGCGAAATGCGCGACCATGCCGGAAATCATCCGCCCCAGGTTGATCGCGCGCTGCTCGTCCGGATCGCAGACCAGGTTGACGAAGGCCCCCACGCTCAGGGTGGCCCGGTCACGGCCGGTTTCAGCAAGGCGCGCATTCAGGGTATCAAGTGCCCACTTGACGCGCTCGGGCGCACTGCCCACGGCAAAACTCACGCGATCGGCCACATCGGCGGCCATGCGGATGGTCGCCGGGCCGGTGCAGGCCAGGTCGATCGGCACCGGTGGCAATTCGCCGGGCTGGATCCAGCGCATGCGGGAACGGGCCTCTCCCCGCATCACCTCCTCGCCACGCAGGTAGGCACGTACCTGCTCCATATAGGTCCGCAACTCGACCGTCGTGGCGTTGCGCTGACCGATGTGCGCGGCAGAGGAATCGCCCCGGCCGATGCCGCAGCGTGCACGGCCCCCGGACTCGAGCTGCAGGGTCGCCAGCG
>JAHDYN010000330.1 GCA_023383735.1 Gammaproteobacteria bacterium
GCATGGACGCCTTCACCGCGATGCATGCCCAGTTCGTCCTGGTCTTCGCCATGTTCGCCGTGTACCTCGTCGGCCGGCGCTTCTGGCCGCGCCATGCGGTTCCCGGCGTGCTGGCACTGGGCGTTGCCGTCGCCGCACTGCAGGGCCAGCTGCACCTGGCGGACGTAAGGCTGGAATTGGCTCAGCCCGCGTTCGTCATGCCCACCTTCTCCTGGGCCGCCGTCATCGGAGTCGCGATCCCGCTGTTCGCGGTGACCATGGCATCCCAGAACGTGCCGGGTGTGGCGGTCATGCGCGCCTTCGGCTATGACACGCCGGTATCGCCGCTCATCACTTGGACCGGGCTGGCAACGCTCCTGCTCGCGCCGTTCGGCGCCTACGCGCTCAATCTCGCCGCGATCACGGCGGCGATCTGCATGGGGCGCGAGGCGCACGAGGACAGCGCGCACCGCTACACCGCGGCAGTATCCGCGGGCGCTTTCTACGTGGTGCTGGGATTGTTCGGTGCCACCATCGGTGCACTGCTGGCCGCATTTCCGAAGGAACTGGTGCTGGCGCTGGCCGGACTGGCGCTGATCAACACCATCGGCGGCGGCCTGGCCGCGGCCACACGCGACGAATCGCAGCGCGAGGCCGCGCTCGTCACCTTCCTGATCACGGCCTCCGGCACGTCTCTGTTCGGCATCGGCTCGGCATTCTGGGGACTGGTCGGCGGCGTGCTGGCGCTGCTCGTGCTGAGCCGCAGGCCGGTGCAGCCTGCGAAGTGAGCCGACTGGCGCACCGACTCGAACCGGATCGCTGCAGGACGCTGCTTCGAGGCTGACGATGCGGGGCGGATCCGAGCTTCGCGCGCCCGCGCAGGATCGTGCGCCGCAGCACGGGTGCGCCTTGGAGCGCGTGCACGAGACTCCTATACTGATACGCGAACGCCGGTTTCGATTACAACCCGCGGAGGGCATCATGGGAAGCATGTCTACGGAGGAGATCCGCACGCTCGCGCTGGTCGGGCATGCGGGCAGCGGAAAGACCACGCTGGCCGAGGCCCTGTTGCACCGGGCCGGTGCGATCGCCAGTCCGGGATCGGTCCAGCGCGGCACGACCGTGTGCGACTTCGATCCGCTCGAGAAGGAGCACCAGCATTCGCTTTATTCGGCGGTCGCGTATTTCGATCACGGCGGTGCGCGCGTGCACATGATCGACACGCCCGGCTATCCCGACTTCGTGGGCCATGCGCTGAGCGCACTCGAGGCGGTCGAGACCGCCATGATCGTGGTCAACGCGCAGACCGGCATCGAGCTGACCACCACCCGCATGATGAACTGGGCGCAGGACCGCGGTCTGTGCCGCATCGTGGTCATCAACAGGATCGACGCGGAGAATGTCGATCTGCCCCGTCTGGTCGCGCAGATCCAGGAGAGCTTCGGCAAGGAGTGCCTGCCCATCAACCTGCCGGTCGCGGGCGGCAGCAAGGTCGTGGACTGTTTCTTCAACCCGGGCAGCGAAGCCGACGGCGACACGGATCTGTCCTCGGTGGCGCAGGCGCACCGCGCCCTGATCGACCAAGTCGTCGAGGTGAACGAGGCGTTCATGAACCGCTACCTCGAGCAGGGAGACATCGAGGCCGGCGAACTGCACGAACCGTTCGAGCAGTCGTTGCGCGAGGGCCATCTGGTGCCGATCTGCTTCGTCTCCGCGCGCACCGGCGCGGGACTGCAGGAACTGCTCGACGTCATCGAGCACCTCCTGCCCACCCCGGAGGAGGGCAATCCTCCGCGGTTTCTCAAGGGGGACGCGGCGCAGGCGCAGCCGTTCCAGATCCAGCCGGACCCCGCCCTGCACGTGGTGGCACACGTGTTCAAGGTCAGCGTCGATCCCTTCATCGGCAAGCTGGGCGTGTTTCGCGTGCACCAGGGCACGGTCACGCGCGACAGCCAGCTCTTCATCGGCGACGTACGCAAGCCGATCCGCGTCGGGCAGCTGCTGATGTTGCGCGGAAAGGAGTACGTGCCGGTCGATCGCTGCCTGCCCGGCGACATCGGCGCCCTCGCCAAGATCGAGGAACTCGCGTTCGACTGCGTACTGCACGATTCCCACGACGAGGATCACATCCATCTCGTGCCTGCGCAGTTCCCTGCGCCGATCTTCGGACTCGCGGTGGAAGCGACCAAGCGCGGCGACGAACAGCGCCTGTGGGAAGTGATGCACAAGCTCGCGGGCGAGGATCCGTGCCTGAACATCGAGCACATCGCGTCCACCAACGAGACCGTGGTGCACGGCCTGGGCGAGCTGCACCTGCGCGTCCTGCTGCAGAAGCTCTCCTCGCAGTACAAGCTCGAGGTGAAGACGCATCCACCGCGCATCGCCTATCGGGAGACGATCACGGCAAAGGCAGAGGGTCACTGCCGCCACAAGAAGCAGACGGGCGGGGCGGGCCAGTTCGGCGAAGTGTTCCTGCGCGTCGAACCGCTGGAGCGCGGCAAGGGCTTCGAGTTCGTCGATGCCGTCAAGGGAGGCGTCATACCCGGCCAGTTCATTCCCGCCGTGGAGAAAGGCGTGCAGCAGGTACTGCAGGGCGGTGCGATCGCGGGCTATCCGCTGCAGGACGTGCGCGTGACCGTATACGACGGCAAGTCGCACCCGGTCGACTCGAAG
>JAHDYN010000331.1 GCA_023383735.1 Gammaproteobacteria bacterium
TTGCCGTGCTGATCACCATACTCGGCGGACGCGTGATTCCCGGCTTCACCGGCACCTGGTTGCGCATGCGCGGTGTCACCATCCTGCCGGGCAGCCGGGCCTGGCTGGAAACCGCCATCGTGCCGCTGACCATTGCGGCCGGCATCAGCCAGTCACTCATGCCGGCGAACGTCCTCACCGCCGTGCTGTGCATCAGCGCCGGCGCGGCACATCTGCTGCGGCTCTCGGGCTGGCGGGGGCTGGCCACCACGGCCGAACCGCTGCTGCTGGTGCTGCATGTGGCCTACGCCTGGCTGGGTATCGGCCTCGTGTTGCTGGGACTGTCCGCTGCGGGGCTGCCGCTGCCTGAAACCGCCGCCCTGCATGCGCTCACCGTGGGCGGCATCGGTGGCGTGATCCTCGGCATGATCACGCGCGTCGCACTGGGTCACACTGGCCGGCCGCTGCAGGCCGCACGCATCATCCAGCTTGCCTATGTGCTGCTGGGTGTCTCGGCGGTGGTCCGGACCTTTGGCCCGCTGGATCCCGGCGGCATCGCCCTGGCCTATACCGGCTCCGGCCTGCTCTGGATCGCGGCTTTCAGCCTGTTCGTCTGGCACTACGCACCGATCCTGACGCGACCGCGGGCCGATCAGCCAAACGGCCTGAGGAAACGCCCGTGAGCCTGCAGGCACTCATCGTTCCGGTTACCGCTTTCCAGCAGAACTGCTCGGTCATCTGGTGCACGGAAACCATGGACGGTGCGGTCATCGATCCGGGCGGTGATCTGGATGAAATCCTCGCTGGCGTGCAGGAACACGCTGTACGGCTGACGAAGATCCTGCTGACCCACGCCCACATCGATCACGCCGGCGCCACGGCAGAACTTTCCCGGCGCTTCAAACTGCCGATCGAAGGTCCGCACGAAGGCGACCGCTACTGGATCGAGGCCCTGCCGGACCAGGCGCGCAACTTCGGCTTTGCACAGGTGGATACCTTCGAGCCGGACCGCTGGCTGCAGCAGGGCGATACGGTGCAGGTGGGACGAGAAACGCTTGAGGTTCATCACTGTCCCGGCCACACGCCCGGACATGTGGTGTTCTTCAGCCGCTCGGCACAGGTCTGCTTCGTCGGCGACGTGCTGTTTGCCGGCTCCATCGGTCGTACTGATTTTCCGGGCGGCGACCACGCCACGCTCATCAACTCGATCACTCACAGACTCTGGCCACTCGGCAACGAGGTGACTTTTGTGCCCGGCCACGGGCCGACCTCGACTTTCCGGCAGGAGCGGCAGGGCAATCCCTTTGTGAGTGACCGGGCGCTGGCGGCTGCGCGGTAGGGGGGTTAGTTGCAGGGATGTCCACACCGGAGTAGTGTCAAACGCGATTCGGTGTGGACGGATGAGCACGGCCCGGTAACCGGGCTTTAGAGGCAGCCTTCGCGAGGTTTACATCATGACCACGGCCAAACAGATCATGCACGAGCTGGCCGACAAGCTGCCCGAACAGGCCACGCTCGACGACGCCATGTACACGCTCTATGTGCGTCAGAAAGTCGAGGAAGGCCTCAAGGACATTGCGGGGGGCCGCGTGGTCTCACACGAGGAAGTAAGGCAGATCAACTCGACGGTCACGACATGTACGGACGCCGTACCAGATGCGGGAAATTCCGACGAATCGGCCCCTGATTTCGGGCAATCAGATGTTTCGGCACCGTATCCCCTTGTTCCACACGGATTCCCGGGTTGCCAGCACCAAAATGGCCATTTACACTCCGGAAATGGACATTTCGATCACCGAGTTCAAGCAGCGCTGCCTGGAGATCGTGCGCCGCGTCGAGAAAACCGGCCGGCCGGTCACGATTCGGCGCCGTGGCAAGATCGTTGCCCAACTGGAACCGTCGCCGTCGGCTGAAATGCCCGGAATGAAGCCATGGGAACAGCTGCGGGTTATGGGCGGCAAGCTCTCGGCAAAACCCGGCGAATCGGTCCTGCGTGACGAGGACTTCGAGGCCCTGCGTTGAGGGCACTGCTGGACACCCACATCTGGGTGTGGTGGCTGACCGGCGACCCGGCACTCACTGCCCGGGAGAGAACCGCTCTCGACAGCGCGGCCAATGCGGGCGATTTGTGTCTGGCTGCGATCAGTCTCTGGGAAGCCCAGATGCTGCATGCGAGGGGGCGACTTTCACTGCCGGTGCCCTTCCCCGATTGGCTGCAGCGTGCGGCCGCACCGCCAGTCGTGACGGTCTTGCCACTCGACGTTCAGGTCGTCACCGCGCTGGCCAAACTGCCCGGGAGTTTCCACGGAGATCCGGCCGACCGGCTGATCGTCGCGACAGCGAGGGCTCACCAGCTGCCACTGGCCACGCATGACACGCGCATCCGCGCATCACGAACCGTGCGGATATGGAAGCCGTGATTGCCCGAGAATCAAGTGCTCCGGCACCGTACCTGCCGCATCCTCCCTCTACTGAACAATTTTCCAATCGACGACCTGCCACTGGCCGTTCATATATCGCAGACTGACAAGAACTTTGCTGCGGTGGCTATCAACGGAGAGCGCATTCAGAACGTAGTGCGCCTGAATCGAGTCCCAGTTAAATCGCATACCTGCTCGTGGGGTAAAGCCAACAGCCACTAACGGTCCGAGTACCGCCTGGATCTGGTCT
>JAHDYN010000332.1 GCA_023383735.1 Gammaproteobacteria bacterium
CCGCCGGTCGCCCCGAAGGGTGACCCGCGCAGCCAGTTGCTGCCGTTTGCCTTTGCCAAGCGCCACGGCGTACTGATCAACGGCTCCGAGGACGGAAAACCCCTGCTGCTCGTGCGGCAGGATGCACGCCTCACGGCGATTTCCGAGGTCCGGCGTTTCATCGATGCGCCACTCTGCCTGCGGGTGGTTTCCACTGCCGACTTCGACCGGCAACTGCAGCAGACCTACGAACGCGAATCCAACACCACCATGCAGATGGTGGACGGATTCGGCGAAGACACCGACCTGTTCCGCGTCGCCCAGGAACTGCCCGAGCCCTCCGACCTGCTCGAAAGCGACGACGATGCACCGATCATCCGGCTGATCAATGCGCTGCTGACCTCGGCGGTGAAGGACAACGCTTCGGACATACACATCGAGCCCTTTGAAAACCGGCTGGTGGTGCGGTTCCGCATCGATGGCGTGCTGCGCGAGGTATTGCAGTCCAGGCGTGCGGTGGCACCGCTCGTGGTGTCGCGCATCAAGGTCATGTCAAAACTCGATATCGCCGAAAAACGCCTGCCGCAGGACGGCCGGTTCTCGCTGCGCATAGCCGGCCGCGCCGTTGACGTGCGCGTCTCCACCATGCCCTCGGGGCACGGCGAGCGGGTGGTACTGCGCCTGCTCGACAAACACGCCGGCCGGCTCGAACTCGAGGGTCTCGGCATGGATGCCGAGTCCAAGGGCGTCGTTGACGAACTGATCCACAAGCCCCACGGCATCATTCTGGTCACCGGCCCGACCGGCTCCGGCAAGACCACCACGCTCTATGCCGCACTCGAGCGGATCAACAACAACACGCGCAACATCATGACGGTCGAGGATCCGATCGAGTATTACATCGACGGCATCGGCCAGTCGCAGGTCAACACCAAGGTAGAGATGACCTTTGCCCGCGGCCTGCGCGCGATCCTGCGCCAGGACCCCGATGTGGTGATGGTCGGCGAGATCCGCGACCTCGAAACCGCCGAGATCGCCGTACAGGCGAGCCTGACCGGTCACCTCGTGCTGTCCACCCTGCACACCAATACCGCAGTCGGTGCGGTCACGCGCTTGCGTGACATGGGCGTCGAGCCATTCCTGCTGTCGTCCAGCCTGATCGGCGTGCTGGCCCAGCGACTGGTACGCGTGCTGGATCCGGCAACCAAGGTCGCCTATACCGCGCGCGAATACGAGTGCCGCACACTGGGCATGGATCCGGCGCGCCCGCCACTCCTCTACCACCCGGATGAAGCGGCCATGCGGGCCGGCAGCCCGGGCTACCGGGGCCGTACCGGCATCTACGAACTCGTGACCATCGATGACGAACTCCGGACCATGATCCACGACGGCGCAAGCGAGCAGCAGCTGGAACGCTATGCGCGCACCCGCAGCCCCAGCATCCGCGACGATGGCTTGCGCAAGGCACTGGCCGGCGTCACCACGCTGGAAGAGGTGTTGCGCGTAACCCGTTCAGACTGATGGGCGCATTCGAATACACGGCGATCGATGCGGCCGGCAAGGAGCGCCGGGGCATCCTCGAAGGCGACACCGCCAGGCAGGTACGCCAGCTGCTGCGTGAAAAGCAGCTGCTGCCGCTCGAAGTTGCCGAAATCGCCAGGAAGGAAGCCTCCCGCCAGCGCTCATTCAGCCTGCGCCGGAGCATGTCGGCGGCTGATCTCGCGATGGTGACCAGGCAACTGGCAACGCTCGTGCAGTCATCGCTGCCGCTCGAGGAGGCCCTGCTCGCCGTCTCCGAACAGACCGAATCACCGCGCGTCAAAAGCATCCTGATCGGCGTGCGCTCGCGGGTCATGGAGGGACACGCCCTGGCTGACGGTTTCGGTGATTTCCCGCAGGCCTTCCCGGAAATCTACCGCGCCACGGTTGCAGCAGGCGAGCAATCCGGACACCTGGATGCAGTGCTCGAGAGGTTGGCCGACTACACGGAGAGCCGGCAGGTACTGCGGCAGAAAATCCAGCACGCCATGATCTATCCGGTGGTGCTGTCCGTTCTGGCGCTGCTGATCGTCAGCGGCATGCTCGTTTACGTCGTACCCAAGGTTGTGGGCGTGTTTTCCAACACGGGCCGGGATCTGCCCGGACTGACCGTCATGCTGATCGCCATCAGTGACTTCCTGCGCGACTACGGCGTCTTTCTGCTGATGGCGCTCATCGCGGCAGGCTTCGGCGTGCGCCGCGCATTGCGCCAACCCGGCCCCAGGCGGCGGTTTGACAGCCTGCTCTTGCGCCTGCCGCTGGTCGCCAAACTGGTGCGCGGTTCGAATACCGCGCGATTCACCCGTACGCTGAGCATCCTGAGCGGCAGCGGCGTGCCGGTACTCGAGGGCCTGCGCATTTCCGCCGAGGTGCTTACCAACATACCGATGCGTGAAGCCGTGGAGGCCGCGGGAGAGCGGGTTCGGGAAGGCGCGCCGATCGGCAAATCGCTGGGTGCAGCCGGTTACTTTCCGCCCATCTGCATACACCTGATCTCCAGCGGCGAAGCCAGCGGAGAACTCGAGATGATGCTGACCCGGGCCGCACTGAACCAGGAGCGGGAAATGGACGGGCTGATCGCCGCCCTGCTCGGCATCCTTGAACCGGCGCTGATCGTCGGCATGGGCG
>JAHDYN010000333.1 GCA_023383735.1 Gammaproteobacteria bacterium
TCCGGCCGCGTTGCCGCTGGAGGTATTGCAGCAGGCCCAGGCGGAAATGACCGACTGGAACGGTACCGGCATGTCGGTGATGGAGATCAGTCACCGCAGCAAGGAATTCATCAAGGTTGCCGAACAGGCCGAGGCCGATCTGCGCGAGTTGATGCAGATACCGGAGGATTACTCGGTGTTGTTCCTGCAGGGCGGTGCAACCACGCATTTCGCGCTGTTGCCGATGAACCTGGCTGCACCGACCCAGGCTGTCGACTATCTGGTTACCGGCGCCTGGTCAAAGAAGGCCAGCAAGGAAGCGGCCGCACTGCGCAAGGTCAACATCGTCGCTGACGGTTCTGCGTCGAACTACATGGATGTGCCGGCGCGGGCGGGCTGGAAGCTCGATCCGGATGCGGCCTATGTGCATTACTGCGCCAACGAGACCATCAGCGGGCTCGAGATGCATGAGCCCCCCGACACGGGTTCGGTACCGTTGGTTGCCGACATGTCCTCGACGATCCTGTCGCGTCCGGTCGATGTGCGGAAGTACGGTGTGATCTATGGCGGCGCACAGAAGAATATCGGCCCCTCCGGGCTGGTGATCCTGATCGTGCGCAAGGATCTGCTGGACCGTGCACCGGCTGGTGTGCCGGCGATTCTCAAGTACTCGTCCCATGCGGCGGCCGGTTCGATGCTGAATACCCCGCCGACCTTTGGCTGGTACATGGCTGGCCTGGTCTTTGCCTGGCTGAAACGCCAGGGCGGCCTGCAGAAAATGGCCGAGGTCAATCGCCGCAAGGCCGAGCTGCTCTATCAGGCGATCGACGCTTCATCCTTCTACAGCAACCCGGTGGCCAAAGCGCACCGCTCGTGGATGAATGTGACCTTCACGCTGGCCGATGAAGCCCTGGATGCCGATTTCCTCAGTGAATCAAAAAAGGCGGGGCTCACCAACCTGAAGGGGCATCGCGATGTCGGCGGCATGCGTGCCAGCATCTACAACGCGGTTTCCGAGGCCGGCGTTGCGGCGCTTGTGCAGTTCATGGCTGACTTCGAGAAGCGGCGCGGTTGAAGCTGCGGGTTGATTATTACAGACAGAGGTTGATGCAGTGAGCGTGAAGGCTACTTACAAGATTCTGACTCTCAACAGCATTTCGGTTGAGGGCCTGCAGCGCTTGCCGCGTGAGCGATACGAGGTGGCTTCGGACATCGGTCATCCCGACGCCATCATGGTGCGTTCGGCCAAGATGCACGATATGGCGATACCCGATACGGTGCTTGCGGTTGCGCGGGCCGGGGCCGGTACCAACAACGTGCCGGTGGCGGCACTGGCCAAGCGCGGCATCCCCGTGTTCAACGCGCCGGGTGCCAACGCCAATGCGGTGAAGGAACTCGTGCTGGCCGGCATGCTGCTTGCAGCGCGCAATATCTGCCAGGCCTGGAGCTTCGTCGAGAACCTGAAAGAAGAGGGTGCCGCGCTCGACAAGGCCGTCGAGGGTGGCAAGAAGACCTATGTCGGTTTTGAATTGCCGGGCCGCACCCTGGGCGTGATCGGTCTGGGCGCGATCGGCGTGCAGGTTGCCAATGCCGCCATCAACCTCGGCATGCGGGTGGTCGGCTTCGATCCGCAGGTCACGGTCGAGCGCGCCTGGCAGCTTTCCGCTGCAGTCGAGCAGGCTCGCAGCCTGGATGAGCTGTTCAGCAAGGCCGACTTCCTCACCGTGCATGTGCCGCTGCTCGACGCGACCCGTGCGCTCGTCAACGAAACCCGCATCAAGCTGATGCCGCCCAAGGCCGTGATCCTCAATTTCGCCCGCGGCGAGATCGTCGACGAGACAGCCGTTGCTGCCGCGCTGGCCTCCGGAAAGCTCACGGCCTATGTCAGTGATTTTCCGAGCCGCGCGCTGATCGGCAATCCGAAGGTGGTCTCGCTGCCGCATCTGGGTGCTTCAACCCATGAAGCCGAATCGAACTGCGCCGTGATGGTGGCCGACAACCTGCGCGCCTATCTGGAGCATGGTGTCATCCGCCATTCGGTCAATTTCCCCGAGGCCGACATGCCGCGGACCACGCCGCACCGGATCACGATCGCCAACGCCAATGTGCCCAACATGGTCGGGCAGATTTCCACCTGTCTCGGCGACGCGGGGCTGAATATCGCCGACCTGCTCAACAAGTCGCGCGGCGAAGTGGCCTACACCATCGTCGATCTCGATGGACCGGTGAAGGACGAGACGCTGGCGCGGATCCGTGGCATCTCCGGCGTGCTCGGCGTACGCTGCCTCAACGAAGGTCCGGCTGGATCCTGAATGGCCAAGAAGCGGCAGACAAAAGTTGCGCGCAGGGGCGGTGCCAAGGCACCGGCTCTGGGTGTGCTGCGCAGGCAGATCGATGCCGTGGACGACCAAATCCAGTCGCTCATTGCCGAGCGCGCTGGCCTGGCGCAGCAGGTTGCGCTCGCCAAGGGCGAGGGTACGCCGGCCACCGGCTACTACCGCCCGGAACGCGAGGCCGAGGTGTTGCGCGGCGTTGTGGCGCGCAACAAGGGCCCGTTGACCGACGAGGAAATGGTCCGCCTGTTCCGCGAGATCATGTCGGCCTGCCTTGCCCAGGAGCAGCCGCTGAAGATCGGCTATCTGGGCCCGGAAGGCACTTTCAGCCAG
>JAHDYN010000334.1:0-1589 GCA_023383735.1 Gammaproteobacteria bacterium
CCAACGCCACTGCCGGCGAGCGCCACCAGAGCGATCAGGACAGCATAGAGCTTTCGTACCCCCGGACCCGCAGCATGCACAGCGGCGATCAGGAACAGGAGTCCGAGACCGATCAGGGCCACGCGCTGAAAAATGCACAGCGGACAGGGATTCAGACCGAGTACGTACTGTGCGTAAAGCGCATAGCCGAGCAGCGCACCACAGACCAGGAATCCGGCCGCATTCGCACCACGCACTGAAGCGAAAACATTCATGCTGCCGACCATGCTACCCGGTCGCGCAGGTAATTCGGCAGCGCGAGTGCCGGCGCCACCGTCTGGCCACGCAGAAACCTGGGGTATGCCAGCGTGGCGATGTCCGTCGCAGCCGGTCGCAGACCGGCGTCCAGTCCCGTGATCACGTCAGCGAAGTAGTCGCGCAGCTGCGGATATGCCAGCCAGCCAGATCCTGCAGCGAAACACGAAGGCAGGCACCTGCTGATGACCTCCTCCGGTCGAAGCAGCGCATCCGCCTGCAGGGCATGCACGCCCCACTCGTCATCGGGCGCATAGAGTGCCATGTAAACCTGCCCCATCTGCGCATCGAGACAACAGGCCACAGCTTGCGGTTCCGAGGCACGAAACCCGCCGATCGCCAGCGCAGCCAGTGTCGAGACGGGGACGACAGGCAACCGCCTGGAAAAACCGATTGCCTGCGCCAGTGCCGCGGCAACACGCACGCCGGTGAAACTTCCAGGCCCGGCTCCAAAGGCGACACAGTCCAGCTGATCCAGGCGGATGCCGGTCTCGTCGAGCAGTTCCTGCAACCAGACATAGATGGCACGGGAGGGTGTCTGCAGTCCCTCGGCCGCACGCACTGCGATCTGCGATCCGCGGACCAGGGCAAGGCTGGGGAAGTCGGTGGCCGTCTCGACGGCCAGGCAGCAGAAATCCGGGGGCTTCACTAACGGTCCTTCAAACAGGCATGCATACAAGTAGCCGGATCGGATAGAGGCATAAATGCGGGTTCAAGTATAGGCGATCTCCGATCTGTATAATCGCCGGCCTGATCGCGCCGGCAGCCCGTCCTGCAGGAGCGATTAATTCACAATAATCAAGGATATTCGATGACTACAAGTAACGCAGCGTTGCGCGATTGGGTCGACTCGGTCGCTGCCTTGACGAAGCCGGCAAGAATTCACTGGTGCGACGGATCAGAAGCGGAATACCTCGGCCTGATCGAAGAAATGCAGAAAAGCGGCGACCTCCTCGCCCTCAACCGGAAAACCTACCCCAACTGCTATCTGCACCGCTCCAATCCCTCGGATGTAGCCCGCGTCGAACACCTGACTTTCGTCTGCAGCGCAGACCGCGAAGCCGCCGGCCCCAACAACAACTGGATGCCCCCCGATCAGGCACACCGGAAGATGGATGGCCTGTTTGCCGGCGCAATGCAGGGCCGGACGCTGTACGTGATTCCTTACTGCATGGGCCCGATCGACTCGCCTTATTCACGCTGCGGGGTCGAGATCTCCGACAGCGCCTACGTCGCTGCCCACATGAAGCTGATGACGCGCATGGGCAAGGCCGCCCTGGAGCGCATCGAACGCG
>JAHDYN010000334.1:1599-2642 GCA_023383735.1 Gammaproteobacteria bacterium
GCACTCCACAGGCGACCTGAACCCCGACCGCCGATTCATCATGCATTTTCCAGAAGAACTGCTGATCCAGAGCATCGGCTCCGGCTACGGCGGCAACGCACTGCTCGGCAAGAAGTGCCATGCACTGCGTATCGCCAGCTGGCAGGCGAGGGACGAGGGCTGGCTGGCTGAACACATGCTGCTGGTCGAAATAGAGAACCCGGCCGGCGAGCGCTTTTATGTCGCTGCAGCCTTCCCCTCCGCGTGCGGCAAGACCAACCTCGCGATGCTGATCCCGCCCGAGTCGATGGCCGGCTGGAAGGTGCGCACACTGGGCGATGACATCGCCTGGCTGCATCTGGACGACGAAGGCCAGTTGCGCGCGATCAACCCGGAAGCCGGTTACTTCGGCGTGGTGCCCGGCACCGGCCCGGCGACCAACCGCAACGCCTACGACATGATCCGCCACGACACAATATTCACCAACGTCGCACTGACGGCCGACAAGGACCCCTGGTGGGAAGGCAAGGGCGACGGCAAGCCTGCCATCGACTGGCAAGGCCGCCCCTACGACGCGAAGAACGGTCCTGCGGCACATCCGAATTCGCGCTTTACGGTATCGGCACGGCAAGGCGCCAGTTACTCGCCGCTGGCAGACGACCCGCGCGGTGTACCGATCAGCGCGATCGTCTTTGGTGGCCGTCGCCGTGAACTCGCGCCACTGGTCTACCAGGCCAAGAGCTGGCGCCATGGCGTACTGATAGGAGCAGGCGTCGCCTCCGAAACCACCGCTGCGGCAACCGGTACGGTGGGTGTGACCCGGCGTGACCCGATGGCCATGAAGCCTTTCTGCGGATACAACTTCGGTGACTACTGGAATCACTGGCTGAGTTTCGAAAAGCGCGCCACGAAGCTGCCAGCCGTGTTCCACGTGAACTGGTTTCGCCAGGATGAAAGCGGGCATTTCCTGTGGCCGGGCTTTGGCGACAACCTGCGGGTCATTCAGTGGATCACGGAACGCTGTGCCGGCAGGGTGGGTGCCCGCGAGACCCCGATCGGATTCC
>JAHDYN010000335.1 GCA_023383735.1 Gammaproteobacteria bacterium
TGCAGCAGGGTTATCGGCGCGGCGGGCGGTGACTTGAACGGCGACTGTGTGACGGCTGTCGCAGTTTTGGCGCCAGGAGACGGCGCCACGGCGGGAAAAACCTAGAGGACGTCGAAGAGCGACAGCGAGCGGGTGCGCGTATAGGCCTTCTGGGCCGCTTCCAGGCTGTTGAGCTGCTGCTCCATTTTCGAGATCGCACTGGCATAGTCGAGATCGCGGATCACGGAGATCGACTGGGCGAGGTCCAGGCTCATGTCGGCATTGCTGCTCTGCTGCCGGTCTATCGTCGCCAGCCGCGCGCCCACCTGGCTGCGGATATTGCCGAGGTGCTGCAGTGACTGGTCGAGGTTCAGGAGGCCGTTGTTGAGCTGGTTCTGGAACCTGGCGCGGCCTTCCGGGGAACTCGTGTCGATGTCCAGCGTGGTGAGGAAGTCCTGCACGGTCTTGAAGACGCTCTGGAAGCCGCTCTGCTGGACGACGAACTGGTCGCCCGCGACCGGCGTGCCCTCGAGACTGATGCTCACGCCCGCGAAGCCGACGCTCTGCCCGGGGCTGTAGCTGCCGGATCCAACCAGGCTGCCGCTGCTGTTGCGCGCTTCCCAGGTATCCACAGCCGTGAAGGTCACCGAGTAGGTATCGGGAATCCACGCAGAGGCATTGCTGACTGTCGCGGAAGTCCAGTAGGCCGTGCCCTGGTTCGAGAAGTTGTCGGTCACCGTGAAGGTGCCGTTGCCGGCCGGCACCTGCATGAAGACGGTCGAACCGGGATCACCTTCCTGAACGGTGCGGGTATCACCGATCCGCTGCGAGCGCACGCCACTGTCGCCGTTGTACTGCACGGGCGTGCCGGGCACGAAGGGGCGGGACTGAACTTGGTTGCCGGCAAACAGATAGTTGCCCTGGCCATCCTGGGCGTTGGCCGTGTCGAACAGTCCGGTCAGCAGCTCGCGAACCTCGGCGACCATCGCCGAGCGGCTTTCGCGTGTCTGCGTGGCATTGGCGGCCTGGATGGCCAGTTCGCGCACGCGATTCAGTGTATCGCTGCCCTGTGACAGCGCCACTTCCTCGAGGCTCAGGCGACGGCTGGCCGTATCCGCATTCGATTTGAAATTGGTCAGACGATCGAGGCCCTGCTGGAGCAGGAGCGCCTGTGCGGCCCCGGCCGGATCGTCCGCTGCCGTACTGACGCGCTTGCCCGAGCTGGTCTGCTGCTGGATGGCTGCGAGCTCTGCCTGCTTGCGCTGGATCGAGGCCAGCCACTGCATCTGGTAGACATTGGACGCGACGCGCATGATTACGGCTCCTGTCAGCGGCCAACGATCTGCAGCAGGTTCTGGAACAGGCCGTCGGCGATGCTGACGACCTTGCTGGCCGCAAGGTAGGCATCCTGGTAGCGGAGCATGTTGGCTGCCTCTTCATCCAGGTTCACGCCGGAAACATTTTCCAGATCGATCTCGCTCTGCTCGCGCAGCGATTGCTGGATAAGAGCGTCATTGCGCGCCCGGTTGGCCGTCGAGCCAACACTCGCAACGATGTCCGCACCCAGGTCGATCACCGACTGGGTCCCGTTGGCGAAAAATCCGCGCTGGGACACCGAGGCCAGCGCCAGCGCATTGCTGTTGTCGCCGCTGCCGCCTGGCGTTGGCTCAACCAGGAAGTCGTCGCCGGCGGCCGGCGTGCCGTTCACCCGGGTTGTCCAGCCACCAAAGCTGATGTCGGCACCGCTGGTGTAGGGCAGCGGACCCACGAGGTCCGCGCCTCCGCCCGTGAACACCACGTAGCTGGTCGAAGTGACGAAGCGGATGGTGGCCGGGGTCCTGAGTTTGGGATCGCTGATGTCCGCCACGACGGGCGATGACACGGTAGCCTGCGAGGCGTTGCCGGGATTGATCCGGGCAGTGACGGGCGCGGCAGCGGCGATGGTCGCCGGTTCGGTCAGCACGACCCGGAAGTCATCGGCCGCATTGGCGACCGGACGCAGCATGAACCGGTCGCCGGCTGCGGGACTGCCGGTAACGCTGAACGAAAGGCCGGCAAACCGCAGCGGGTCGACACCTGTGCCGCTGCCGGTGACTGTAACCGGTGTGCGCGTGGTGTTGTCGATCACCGACCACGACGAGCCGTTGAAGCGCAGCTCGTAGTCCCGACCGGTGAGCGCACTGACATCGGTGATTGCGGCGCTGGCACTGGCCGTTCCGGTATTGCCGGTCGATCCGGACACCACCGGGCTGCCGATGGCGAAGAAGTCATTGCCCATGTTGCCAGCCAGGTCCACGCCGGCCCGATGCTGGGCGTTGAAGGCGTCGCCAAGCCCGATGGCCAGCAGGCCAAGATCGCGGCGCGAGCTGTCGAGGACATCGTTGCGGAAGGAAAGCAGCCCGCCCACTGTGCCGCCGCTGACCTTGCTGGAGATATCCTGCAGGGGACTGCCATTGGTGCTGATCGACAGCTGCATGCGCGAACTGTCGTACTGATCCTGCACCGTGGCCAGCCGTGCGGCGTCAGTACCCAGCACCAGCGACTGGCCACTGCCGACCAGCACATTCACGCTGCCGTCGTTCTGGCGGATGGTGGTGATGTTGATCTGCGCGCCGAGCTGCTTCAGGGCAAGGTCGCGCCGGTCGAGCAGGTCGGATGAG
>JAHDYN010000336.1 GCA_023383735.1 Gammaproteobacteria bacterium
TACGCAACAGATATTCGCCTTAAGAACCTGCGCGGCATGTCTTACCCTGAAGCTGTAGATCCACTGCATCCTAGTCCGGCAGGTCGCCGCGCCGGGCCCGCGCATTATCCCGGTTCTGGACGCCTGCGAACATGCTCGCTTCGGCTTTTCTCGCCGTGCTGGTTGCCGTTCTGCTTCTGTTCGGTCAGCGCGTGCCAGCGGATTTCCTGCTTGCAGCTGCCGCCCTGGCGATTTTCATTGCCGGCCATCGGTTCGCAGGCCGGCGGGGGCTGTTTCTCGCCGGCCTGGTGGTGCTCGCGGGAGTGCGAGTCCTCTGGAGCATCAATGCAGCGCTTGCCGATCGCCTGCCCGTGGCGCGCATGGGCACGGATATCGTCATCACCGGCAGCATCTGCGAGTTTCCGCGCCGGCAGGCCGGGTCGCTGCGCTTCGTGGTTGAAAACCGCAGGCCGGACGCTGCGCGCGGGGGGCCGGAGCGGATTCTTGTCACCTGGTATGACAAGGCCCCGGAGATCTGGCCGGGAGAGGTCTGGCAGTTGCAGGTTCGCGTCCGGCCGCCGCGTGGCTCGGCCAACCCGGGCAGCTTCGATTACGAGCAGTGGCTGTTCAGCGAGCGGATCGGCGCAACCGGCTGGATCCGCGAGAGCAGCGAGAACCGCCGCCTGACAAGCGAGCGACCTGCCTGTGGCGCAAGCCAGGCCCGCGCTGCCCTGGCGCGCCGGATGGCTGCGCCGCTTGCCGGACGGGAGGCTGCGCCCTATGTGCTCGGTCTCTCGGTCGGTGCCTACCAGGCGCTCGCCGAGGAGGAGTGGGAGATGCTGCGCCGTACCGGTACGGTGCATCTGGTTTCCATCTCCGGCTTCCATATCGCGCTGGTTGCCGGGCCCTTTGCGCTCATGGGCCTGTTGCTTGGACGTGGCCTGCTCGCGCTGGGCTTCAGTTGCCGGCCCCGGTTGTGGGCGGGCTGGACCGCCGTCTGCGCGGCTGCAGCCTATGGCCTGCTGGCCGGATTCAGCGTGCCGCTGTTGCGCTCGGTGGTGATGCTGCTGACCGCCGCGATCCTGTTGAGCATGCGCCGTGCCGTCGGCGCGCCGACGATTTTCGCTGCCGTGCTGCTTGCGGTTCTGCTCGTTGAGCCTTTCTCGCCGCTGATGCCGGGCTTCTGGTTGTCCTTTGCCGGTGTGGCCATCCTCGTGCTGGTGGCCGCAGATGACCCGTTGCCACTGCCGGCGGCCGGTCTGCCCGGCGCATCGTCCTTCGGTGCGCTGGTTCTGGCGCGGGCTGCGCACGCCTGCCGTTCGCTGCTGCAGATCCAGGTCGCGATGACGATTTGCCTCGCACCGCTGATGCTGATGTTTTTCGGCCAGTTGCCGCTGGCCGGTGCGATTGCAAATCTCGCCGCTGTTCCCGCATTCAGCCTGGTGCTGGTGCCGCTCACCTTGCTTGCTGCAGCCTGCGCCGCCATCAGCCCCGAGGTCTCGGTACCCTTGCTGCTGCTCGCTGCAGACTGTTTTGATGTCTGGCGCAGCTTTCTGGGCTGGTGCGCGCAATTGCCACATGCGGTGTGGTATCTGCCGGCACCGAAGGTGCCGGCCCTGCTGCTGGCCCTGCCCGGCGTGGTCTGGTTTCTTTGGCCGCGTCCCTGGCCCGGACGCGGGCTGGCGCCGCTTCTGCTCCTGGGCATGCTCGCGGGTGCCGCGCCGGCCGTGAAAACCGGGGGGCTGCGGATCCTCGTGCTCGATGTCGGGCAGGGGCTCTCTGTACTGGTGCAGACAGCGGGTCATGCGCTGCTCTATGACGCGGGCCCGCTGTTCCGGAACGGGGATGCCGGGCAGCGCGTCGTCGTGCCGGTGCTTCAGTCGCTGGGTGTCCGGCGGCTCGACCGGATGGTCATTTCACATGCCGACGCCGACCATCGCGGTGGCGCCTTGAGCGTCATCGAACGCTACCCGCAAGTGCAGCTTGCCGGTGCGCCGCCCAAAGGCGGCGCCAGCAGCGTGCCATGCCGCGCCGGTCAGGCCTGGGACTGGGACGGCGTGCATTTCCGCTTCCTGCATCCGGCTCCCGATTCGGGTTTCCTGTCCGACAACAACTCATCCTGTGTGCTGCTGATCGAAGCATCGGGTGTCCGCGTCCTGCTGCCGGGTGACATCGAGGCTGAAGCCGAGCGTGAACTGGCCAGCCGGCTCATCGCGCGACCGATCGAGCTGCTGCTGGCACCACATCACGGCAGCCGGACATCTTCGTCACCGGAGTTCGTTGCGGCGACCTCGGCCCGCCAGGTTGTCTTTGCCACCGGCTTTGGCAACCGCTGGCGTTTTCCCGTGGCCGATGTCGTCAGTCGCTGGCGTGAAGCCGGTGCCTGCTTGTTCAACACGGCAGAGGAGGGCGCCCTGCAGTTTGAGATCTCATCAGCCGGTGAGCTGACGCTCAGTCGCCGGCATCGCGCCGAAGCACCCGGCATCTGGTTGGCCAGGCCATCAGTGGCAGAGCCCTGCAGCTGATTTCCGGAATGCACGCTCGCCTGTGCCGGCAAGTGTCCGGCGATGTATAGTTGAGGCCGGTTCTGACAGGTCGTGTGCGCATGCTGGAGATCGTGATATCGGGCGGCTGGGTGATGGTCCCCA
>JAHDYN010000337.1 GCA_023383735.1 Gammaproteobacteria bacterium
CGGGCGCTGCCGTGCTGAACAGGCCTGCCACGCAAAGCAGGGCCAGTCCCTTGTTTCCTCCAGATATCTTCATGATCCCCTAACTCCTGATGTCTTTGTTGTTGAATGATTTTTGGCCCAAAAAAAAATGCCCACGCCTTACGACGTGAGGCATCTTTACCCCGCTCGTTCAGATTGTCGCGCCAGGCGCTTGTGTTGACCCGAGCATTCAGGTCTAGGCATTTCTCCTGCACTTATGTGTTTAGCAAGACGCTCCACTCATGGCAATACGGTTTTACCAACAGCAATGGGTGCGGTCTAAAGTTTCATGTCATTTCGGTAATGATCTTTACATAAGCTCTTCGATTTCAGCATTTTGTAATATGCGCAGCCTTCAGGTCGCCGCGCTCCGACGCGGATTCACGCAGCAGCAACAGAAACCTCTCAAGCACCGCCGTGGGCTGCCAGTTGCGCCGCGTGGTCAGCCCGATCGCACGTTCAGTGCCGGGCAAGGTCTCCAGCAGCAGCGCAAGCTGTCCCGCGGCGACGTCCGTGCAGACCTGGCGAGCCGAAAGCAGGGCAGCACGGTCGCTGCCGCGCAGGAGGCCGCGTGTCGCGACCAGCGAGCTGCATTCGATGAAATGCTGGGGAAGTTCGAGCCCGTTGGCGGCAAAGCAGGCTGCAAAGTGGTCGCGGGCCGGTGTGCCGGGTCGTGGAATGATCCAGTCGAGCGTGGAAAGTTGCCGCAGCCGCGGGGCCGGCCCTTTGAGCAGCGGGTGTCCGGCGCGGACCACCACGGCCAGCGGGTCGGAAAACAGCGCTTCCTGCACGATATCGGGGCCCGGTGCCGGGCTGCGCAGTGCGCCGATGATCAGTTCCAGTCTGCCGTAACGCAGTGCCTGCAGAAGTTCGTCATAGGGGCCATCGACGATGCTGATCTTCAACTCGGGGTATAGCGTCAGTACCCGATTCACCGCGTCGGGCACGATCCGGGTTCTTGCCAGTGGCAGGCAACCGATACGGATCCGGCTCTGCTGACGTCCGCCCAGAGCCTGGACCTCCTCGAATCCCTGACGTATTTCGCTGAAGGCCAGGCCGGCAAGACGGGCCAGCCGCCGGGCGCGGGCGCTCGGCTCCACGCCGCGCGGTGTGCGCTGAAACAGCGTTTCGCCGCACAGCGCTTCCAGCGATTTTGCGGCACGGTAGACGCTCGGTTGCGCCAGTCCCAGTTCCCGGGCGGCGAGACTGTAGCCGCCGGTCTCCACGACAGCCAGCAGGGCCTTGAGTTGTGTTGCGGTGACACGCGGCAGGCGGCTGCGCGAGCCCGTGCCCAGTTCTTTTTCACAGCTGCGCAGCAGCTCGAATGCCCGCCCCATGCGGATGAGCAGCAGCTTGCCTGCTTCGGTTGCGGCGATCCCGCTGCTGCCGCGTTCGAACAGGCGCTGTCCGGCCTCGTGTTCCAGTTGCCGCAGCGCTTGCGTCAGCGCCGGCTGCGACAGGTGCACGGCAGCCGCCGCCGCACTGATGCTGCCGCAACGGGCGATCTCGCTGAGGGCGTAAAGGTGCCTGAGGTTTGTCGTATGCGCCGCCTTTCAGGAATGTATGCCGCATAGCTATAGCACAAAGTTATGACTGAGTGCGTTAGTCGATCGTGCTGTCTGCGCGGCGAGAACGGATAATCACGCTTCGGTTCAGGTGCTTTCTTCCCGCAACCTGAAACACGCTATGGGAGTTTCGGTATGGCGGTGGTAGTCAGCAATATTCGCCGGCCCGAGGCATCGGTGGTCGAGGGCTTTCGCAAGCTGGGCGTGGCGACCGTGCATGAAGCCCAGGGACGCAGGGGGTTGCTCGCAGCGTCGATGCGGCCCATTTACCGGCCCTGCAGCATCGCCGGCCCGGCGGTTACCTGCCAGGTCGCGCCGGGTGACAACTGGATGATTCATGTTGCCGTCGAACAATGCCAGCCCGGTGATGTACTGGTCGTCGTACCGACCAGCCCCTGCGAGGACGGTTATTTCGGCGATCTGCTGGCGACATCGCTGCGCGCGCGTGGCGTGCTGGGCCTGGTGATCGAGGCCGGCGTGCGTGATGTGGCCACCCTCACCAGCATGGCTTTCCCGGTGTGGTCGAAAGCGATTTTTGCGCAGGGTACGGTCAAGGAGACATTGGCCGACGTCAATATGCCGGTGGTCTGTGCCGGTGTGCTCATACACCCCGGTGACCTGATCGTCGCCGATGACGACGGCATCGTCGTGGTCCGGCGCAGGGAAGCAGCGAGCGTACTGGCCGCAGCGCAGGCCAGGGAACAGAACGAAGAGGGCAAGCGTGCGCGGCTGGCTGCCGGCGAACTCGGCCTTGATATCTACCAGCTGCGCGCACTCCTGGCGGCGAAGGGCCTGAAGTACGTGCAGGCCGGCGACGACGACTGAAGCATGCAAACGGCCATTCCAGGCGTGATGATGCGCGGCGGAACGTCCCGGGGGCTGTACTTTCTGGCTCGCGACCTGCCGCCGGAGGGTCCGGTTCGCGACCGCGTGTTGCTGGCTGTAATGGGCAGCCCGGATCCGCGCCAGATCGATGGTCTGGGCGGCGCGCATCCCCTCACCAGCAAGGTTGCCGTGGT
>JAHDYN010000338.1 GCA_023383735.1 Gammaproteobacteria bacterium
AGCAACTATCTGGTCAACGCCAGGGAACTGCAGATCAAGCTGGCACAGGGCGCCAAGCCCGGTGAAGGTGGTCAGCTGCCCGGCAGCAAGGTCTATCCGTGGGTCGCGAAAACGCGGCACACCACCGCCGGTGTCGGTCTGATTTCCCCGCCGCCGCATCACGACATCTACTCGATCGAGGATCTGGCCGAGCTGATCCATGACCTCAAGAATGCCAACCGCGATGCGCGCATCAGCGTGAAGCTGGTGGCGGAGGTTGGCGTGGGCACGATCGCCGCCGGTGTCGCCAAGGCGCACGCCGACGTGGTGCTGATCAGCGGCTTCGACGGCGGTACGGGCGCTTCTCCGCAGACTTCGATCACGCACGCCGGACTGCCCTGGGAACTCGGCCTCGCCGAGACACACCAGACGCTGGTGCTCAACAACCTGCGCAGCCGGATCGCGGTGGAGACCGACGGCCAGCTCAAGACCGGCCGCGACGTTGCCATCGCTGCCCTGCTCGGCGCCGAGGAGTTCGGCTTTGCCACGGCACCGCTCGTGAGCGTCGGCTGCATCATGATGCGCGTCTGCCACCTCAATACCTGCCCGGTCGGCATAGCGACGCAGGATCCGAAACTGCGCGAGAAATACACCGGCACGCCCGAGCATGTCGTCAACTTCATGCGCTTCATCGCCGAAGACCTGCGCGAACTCATGGCACAGCTGGGCTTTCGCACCATCGACGAGATGGTCGGTCGCGTCGACCGCCTCGAGCCCCGGAAGGCCATCGATCACTGGAAAGCCAAAGGCTTTGACTTCACCGACATCCTCTACCAGCCGGATCTGGGCCCGGAGGTGGGGCGCTACTGTCAGGACAAGCAGGATCACGGCCTCGACAAGTCGCTCGATGTCACGACGCTGCTTGATCTCTGCAAGCCGGCCATCGAGAAGGGTGAACCGGTACGCGGGACGCTTCCGTTGCGCAACGTCAACCGCGTGGTCGGGACCATCACCGGCAGCGAGATCACCAGGAAGTGGGGTGCAAAGGGCCTGCCTGAAGATACCGTCACCCTCACCTTCAACGGTTCTGCGGGACAGAGCTTCGGTGCCTTCATGCCCCCCGGCATGACCTTCATCATCGAAGGCGATGCCAACGACTACTTCGGCAAGGGACTGTCGGGCGGGAAGCTCATCGTACGGCCGCCCGCCAAGTCGACTTTCGTCGCTGCCGAGAACATCATCATCGGCAACGTCGCACTCTATGGTGCGACAGCCGGTGAGGCCTATATCAACGGCATGGCCGGCGAACGCTTTGCGGTACGCAACAGCGGCGTGGATACGGTCGTTGAAGCCGTCGGCGATCATGCCTGCGAGTACATGACCGGCGGACATGTCGTGGTGCTGGGAGCCACGGGCCGCAACTTCGGTGCCGGGATGTCCGGCGGCATCGCTTATGTACTCGATGAGAACGGCAGCTTCCCGGGCCACATCAACATGCAGATGGTCGAGACTGAAGTACTGGCCGACACGGCGGAAATCGCCAGGGTCCGTGATCTCATCGAACGACACCTGCGCTGGACGGACAGCGAACGCGCGCGTGAGGTGCTCGACGACTGGGAGACGAAGGTCAAACGTTTCGTCAAGGTCATACCGAAGGACTACAAGCGCATGCTCGCCTGCATCCTGCGTGCCCACGAACAGGGCCTGACGGGTGACGAGGCAATCATGGTGGCGTTTGAAGAAAACGCGCGGGATCTGTCGCGCGTAGGTGGCAACTGATATGGGCAAGCCGACAGGGTTCATCGAGTTCGTGCGCGAACTGCCGGTCGACCGGACGCCGCGCGAGCGGATCCGGGACTGGAACGAGTTCCATCACCACATGGACGAGAAGCGGCTGCGCCAGCAGGGTGCGCGCTGCATGGACTGTGGCGTGCCCTTCTGCCACAACGGCACGGTGATCGAGGGTTCCACGGTCGGTTGCCCGGTCAACAACCTGATCCCCGAATGGAACGACCTGGTTTACCGCGGCCTGTGGCAGGAAGCGCTGGTCCGCCTGCACAAGACCAACAACTTCCCGGATTTCACCGGCCGCGTCTGCCCGGCGCCCTGCGAGGGCTCCTGCGTGCTCGGCATATCCAGCCCTGCGGTGACCATCAAGAACCTCGAAGCAGCGATCATCGACCGCGGCTTCGAGGAAGGCTGGGTGGTTGCCGAACCGCCGAAGACACGTACCGGCAAGAAGGTCGTGGTGGTGGGCTCCGGGCCAGCCGGTCTGGCTGCCGCTGCCCAGCTGAACCGGGCCGGCCACCTGGTCACGGTGCTCGAGCGCGATGACCGCCCCGGCGGCCTGCTCATGTATGGCATCCCCAACATGAAGCTCGACAAGCGGGCGGTGGTCGAGCGGCGCATCGCGCTGCTCGAGCAGGAAGGCATCAAGTTCCTCTGCAATGCCACGGTCGGCGAAAACGTCGAGGCACGGATGCTGCTCAAGGATTTCGATGCGACGGTGCTCTGCACGGGCGCAACGCAGCCACGCGATCTGGCGGTCGAAGGTCGCGATCTCGGCGGCGTGCACTTCGCGATGGAATACCTGACCGCGAGCACCAAGGCGCTGCTGGAG
>JAHDYN010000339.1 GCA_023383735.1 Gammaproteobacteria bacterium
CGCTTCCAGGCGCGCCCCCTGCTATCCTCGCCGACAATGCGGACCCGGCATGGCTCCTTCTGCAGCTGACAGCGAAGCACGAAGCCACCGCAATGCCAGCCCGGGGCTGGCTTTCTTCCTGACCACGACGCTGTCGCTGGTACTGATGTTCGTCGATCACCGGGGCGACTACCTCAGCCAGATACGCACCGGGCTCGCCACCGCGATCCATCCATTGCAGGTCGTCATCAACTCCCCCGCGGCCGGCCTGCGCTGGATGCAGGAAAACCTCGCCTTGCGCAGTACCCTGATCGCCGACAATGCCGCGCTGCGCAAGCAGGCGCTCGTGCAGGCCGCGCAACTGCAGCGCATGGCTGCGCTGCAGGCCGAGAACCAGCGCTACCGGGCCCTGCTCGACTCGCGCTCGCGGGTTCCGGATCGCATGACGGTGGGCGAGATCCTGGCCGTGGACATGGACCCGCTGCGCCACCGGGTCATACTCGACAAGGGCAGTCCGCAGGGCGCCCATGCCGGCCAGGTGCTGCTGGATGCCAATGGCGTGGTCGGCCAGATCATGCGTGACCAGATCTACAGCTCGGAAGCCATCCTGATCACCGACCCGGATCATGCGCTGCCGGTCGAAGTGGTACGCAACGGCATGCGCACCATCGCCGTGGGCACCGGCAATCTGGATCGGCTGTCGCTGCCCTTCCTGACCCGCAATGCCGACGTGAAGGCCGGTGACCTGCTGGTGACCTCGGGGCTGGGCGGCCGGTTTCCGGCAGGCTATCCGGTTGGCACCATCACCGCCGTCGATGGCTCCGAAGGCGATGCCTTTCTCGAGGTCACGGCAAAGCCCGCTGCGAGCCTCGACCGCCTGCACGAAGTGCTGCTGGTGTTCAGCCCCGAACCCGAAGCGCCGGCTGAAGAACAGCCCGCAGGGGAACCGGCACCATGAAGAATGCACGCTGGCCGGTCTGGTGCATCATGCTGCTGGCACTCGCGGCGGAACTCATGCCGCTGCCGGATCTTGCCCAGCCCTTGCGGCCGGCATTTACCACCATGACGCTGATCTACTGGACGCTGATGTGGCCAGGCCGCTTCGGCATATTCACTGCATTCCTGTTCGGCCTGCTGATCGATATCGCCCACGGCAGCCTGCTCGGCCAGCACGCGCTGACGCTCGGCGTGGTCAGCTACCTGGTCCTGCGGCTGCACCTGCAGCTGCGCGTATTCCCGCTCTGGCAACTGACGCTGGCGGTTTTTGCGCTGGCCTTTCTCGAGGGCTTTCTGCTGCTGTGGATCGATGGTGCCACGGGGCGCGCCACGCTCGGCCCGCAGCGCTGGGGACCGGTATTCGCGGCTGCCCTGTTCTGGCCGATCGTGATGGCCGTCATGGACCGGGTCCGCGAACGGCTGGAACGTCGCCGGTCGAGCTTCAGTTGAGACCGGAATGAACTGATGGCGCGTGCAACACGCATCAAGGAACACTGGCGGGAACAGCAGCTGTTCAACAGCCGCATCCTCCTCACCGTGTTCATACTGCTGGTGCTGGCCACGCTGGTGATCGTCAGGCTCGCACAGCTGCAGGTCTTCAAGTACGAATACTATTCGGCGGCTTCCAGCGGCAACCAGATCCGGGCCGAACCCATACCGCCGATCCGGGGCCTGATCCTCGACCGCAATGGCAGGGTGCTGGCAGACAACAAGCCGAGCTACCAGCTGGAAATCACGCCGGAACGGGTTCCGGACATGCAGGACACGCTGGATCGCCTGGTCGCCGCGCATATCCTGGCAGCCGAGGACCTGGGCGAACTGCGCGAACTGCTGGCCAGTCGCCGCTCCTTCGAAACGCTGGTGATCGCCGAGCATCTCGGCGATGAAGAGCTGGCTGCCTTCGCCGTACGCCGCCCGCATTTCCCCGGCCTCGAGATACGCGCCCGGCTGGGACGCAACTATCCGTATGGCGAGGCGGCTGCCCATGTGCTCGGCTATGTCGGCAGCCTGAGCGTCGAGGACAAGCGCGAACTCGATCCGGTCGAATATGCGGGCACCACGCACGTCGGCAAGAGTGCCGCCGAGCGCAGCTTCGAGCCGGCCTTGCATGGCACCTCGGGTCATGAAGACGTGGTCGTCAACGCACACGGCCGCAAGATGCGGGTACTCAAGCGCGTGCGGCCCCTGCCGGGCCAGGACGTGATCCTGACCATTGACCTGGACGCCCAGCTGGCTGCCAGCAGTGCGCTGGCCGGCCGGCGCGGTGCCGTCGTGGCCATCGATCCGGACAATGGCCAGGTGCTGGCCTTCACCAGCACACCGGGCTACGACCCGAACGCGATCAGCGCGGGCCTGAGCCGCCGCGCCTATCTTGCCCTGCAGGAAGACATCGACCGGCCGCTGTTCAACCGGGCGCTGCGCGGCCAGTATCCGCCGGGCTCCACGATCAAGCCGATCGTCGGGCTGGCGGGCCTGCATTTCGGTGTGATCTCGCCACAGAAGCGCCTGTACTGTGGCGGCGCCTACTCACTGCCCGGCAGCAGCCACCGCTACCGTGACTGGAAACCCGAAGGACACGGCAACGTGGGCCTTTATGAGGGCATCGAGCAATCCT
>JAHDYN010000340.1 GCA_023383735.1 Gammaproteobacteria bacterium
AGACCTGTACCAGATTCATTGGGCGCCATCGCGGTCGGAGCAGGCGCTCTACGAGGCGCTGTACCGGGTCAGGAAAGCCGGCAAGGCGAGGCTGATCGGCATATCGCTGTATTCAATCGCGGACATCAACAGCGTCTTGCAGCAGGGTCGGATCGACGTGATCCAGCTGCCCTTCAGTCTGCTCGACCCGGATCCCTATCTGGCCAAGCTTGATCTCATACGCCGGACCGGCGTCGGAGTGATCATCCGTTCCGCTCTGAAAGAGGGCTTTCTCACCGGCAAGTACCGGCGCGATGCGGTATTTCCGGATCCGAACGACCAGCGGCATGACTGGACCCCCGGGCAGATCGCGGCCACAGTCGACTCCGTCGAGCGGTTCCGCTTTATCGAGGCCGAAACCGGATCGATGGCGGTGGGTGCAGCCTGCTATCCGCTGTGCTTTGCGGAAACCTCGACGGTCATTCTCGGCACGAAGTCCGTAGCCCAGGCAGACAGCAACTTCGGTGCGGTTTCCGGTGCACGCCTGTCCGAAGCGTCGCTGCGCCGGATCGAGTCGCTGCAACGGACAATGAGCCTCTATGACAGAAAAGGTAGAATCCGGGACGCCTTCACCTTTTTCTGATGAATTAGCCAACGCAATATGAGCCAGAGTCTGCAGCAGATCTATGCTGCGTCGCCGCTTTTTGCCGGCAACGCGGATTATGTCGAGGACCTCTACGCGAGCTGGTTACAGGACCCGGGCTCGGTAAGCGCCCGGTGGCGGCAGTTTTTTGCCGAGCAGGGGCAGCCGGTTGCAGGGGCTTTGCCAGGTCTGTCGGCTGCGCCCGGCATGCGGCCCCCGGCCGTTCCAGGCGCCGAAGTCCGGTCGGGTTCTGCACAACCATCCGTGGAAAAGCAGTCCTCGGTTTCGCGCCTGATCCAGATCTACAGTCTGCGCGGCCACCAGATTGCGGATCTGGATCCGCTCGGGCTCGACAAGCGGCCGATGCCGGTGGTCATGCGCCTCGACCAGCTGGGTCTCGACGAGTCCGATTTCGATACGGAGTTCTATGTCGGCAATTTCGCCGGCCAGACCGATGTGCGCATGAGCTTGCGCGAACTGATGGGTACCCTCAAGCGCGTGTATGCCGGCAAGGTGGGTGCCGACTTCGCCCACCTGTCCCGGGGCCGGGAACGACGCTGGATCCGCGAGCGCCTGGAACGGGGCATGCTCACCGACCGCTACAGCGACGACGATCGTCGCCACATTCTCCGGCAGCTGACTGCCGCCGAAGGCATCGAGCGCTATCTGCATACGCGCTATGTCGGCCAGAAGCGTTTCTCGCTCGAGGGTGGTGACAGTCTCGTTCCGCTGCTCGATGACCTGATCCAGCAGGGCGGCGCAAACGGCATCCAGGAGATGGTCCTTGGCATGGCGCACCGGGGCCGGATCAACGTGCTGGTCAACATCCTCGGGAAGGCGCCGCAGATCCTGTTCTCCGAGTTCGAGGGCGTGTATGACCCGGCACATGTGAAGGGTTCCGGAGACGTGAAGTACCACATGGGCTTTTCCTCCGACATCCAGACGCCGGGTGGCAAGGTCCATGTGGTGCTGGCCTTCAATCCTTCGCATCTCGAGATCGTCAATCCGGTCGTTGAAGGTTCGGTCCGCGCGCGTCAGGAGCGTCGCGGCGACGTCGATGGCACGGAAATCCTGCCCGTGCTGCTGCACGGGGATGCAGCGTTTGCCGCGCAGGGCGTCGTGGCCGAAACCTTCCAGCTTTCCCAGACCCGCGGCTTCCACACCGGCGGCACACTGCATATCGTCTGCAACAACCAGGTCGGCTTCACCATCAGTGATCCGCGCGATGCGCGTTCCACCCCTTACTGCAGCGACATCGCACGCATGATCGAGGCGCCCGTCTTCCATGTGAACGGCGATGATCCGGAAGCCGTGGTGTTCGTGACCCGGCTGGCGCTCGAGTATCGCCAGACTTTCAGGAAGGACGTGGTGATCGATCTGGTCTGTTACCGGCGGCATGGCCACAACGAAGCCGACGAGCCCGGTGCGACCCAGCCGCTCATGTACCAGACCATCCGCAAGCACCCGACCACCCGGCAGATCTACGCCCGGAAGCTGATGGAGCGCGGTGTGCTCGATGCGCCGGAGGCCGATCGCATGGGCGAGGAGTACCGGGAGCGGGTCGAGGCCGGGCAACCGCTGCCGCAAGCGGCACTCGGCATGCTCGGCAATGAGTACACGGTGGACTGGAGCCGCTACGTCAAGGCGGACTGGGACGAGCCCGAGTCAACCGCGCTGGGCAGCGAGGAGGTGGCTGCGCTGGCGCGCGAGATCAATACCGTTCCGCAGCACTTCAGTCTGCATCCGCGCGTGGCGCGGGTCGTTACCGATCGCGAGCGCATGGCAGCGGGCGACCTGCCGATGGACTGGGGTTTTGCCGAGCTGATGGCCTATGGCAGCCTGGTGCGCGCCGGCATCAACGTCCGGCTTACCGGGCAGGACAGCGGCCGCGGTACCTTCTTCCACCGCCACTGCGTGCTGCACGACCAGCTGACCGAACAGACATGGACGCCGATCGACAACAT
>JAHDYN010000341.1 GCA_023383735.1 Gammaproteobacteria bacterium
CCCCCGAGGTGGGGGGTCCCCGCCTGGTGGGGGCGTCTTCCGCCGCTACCCCCCCGTGGCTCGGGGCTCACCCCGCTCCTGCGGCCGCCCCCATGACAGGCGCTCCCACATGCCAGTCGGTCTCGCGCTGATAGACATGGGCAAAATTGAGCAGCAGGCCCTCACCGAAGTGCGGAGCGATCAGCTGCAGACCCACCGGCAGGCCGGCTGACAAGCCGCAGGGAATCGAGATGCCCGGCAGCCCGGCAAGGTTGACCGCGATCGTGTAGATATCGTTCAGGTACATCTGCACCGGATCGTCCACCTTCTCGCCCAGCCGGAAGGCCGGCGTCGGCGCGGTCGGCCCGGCGATGATGTCCACTTCGGCGAAACAACGCCGGAAATCGTCGGCGATCAGCTGCCGGGCCTTTTGCGCCTTGAGGTAATAGGCATCGTAATAGCCCGCCGACAGCACGTAGGTGCCGGTCAGGATCCGGCGCTTTACCTCGGCGCCAAAGCCCTCGCCGCGGGACTTCTTGTACAGCTCATCGAGCGACTGCGCGCCCTCATGACGGTAACCGAAGCGCACCCCGTCGAAACGCGACAGGTTGGAAGAACACTCGGCGGGCGCGACGATGTAATAGGTGGGTACCGACAGCGCGAGGCTCGGCAGGGAGATCTCGACCAGCGTGGCACCAAGCTGCTCATAGACGCGCAGCGCTTCACGCACGGCAGCGGCTGAAGCCGGCTCGAGGCCGGTGTCAAAGAATTCCTTTGGCAAACCGATGCGCTTGCCCTCGACCGCCTCGCCAAGCTGCGCCATGTAGTCGGGCACCGGCAGCTCAGCCGACGTGGAATCCCGCGGATCGAAGCCGGCCATCGCCGCCAGCAGCAGGGCCGCATCCTCGGCACTCAGGGCCAGCACGCCGGCCTGGTCAAGGCTCGATGCAAACGCGATCATGCCGTAGCGCGACACCCGCCCATAGGTGGGTTTCAGGCCCGTGATCCCGGTGAGCGCCGCCGGCTGGCGGATCGAGCCACCGGTATCGGTACCTGTGGCGGCTGGCACCAGCCCTGCGGCAACCGCTGCGGCCGAGCCGCCCGAGGAGCCGCCCGGCGAGCGCTCCAGGTCCCAGGGATTGCGCACCGGGCCGAAATAGCTCGTCTCATTGGACGAACCCATCGCGAACTCGTCCATGTTGGTCTTGCCCAGCATGACGATCCCGGCAGCCGCCAGCCGGCTGACCACGGTCGCGTCGTAGGGCGGGACGAAATCAGCCAGCATCCTTGAGCCGCAGGTGGTGCGCACGCCTGCGGTACAAAAGATGTCCTTGTGGGCAAAGGGGATGCCGGTCAGCGGACCGCCCTCGCCCCGGGTCAGCTGCAGATCCG
This sequence comes from Gammaproteobacteria bacterium, assembly GCA_023383735.1. Lineage (GTDB taxonomy): Bacteria > Pseudomonadota > Gammaproteobacteria > Steroidobacterales > SHZI01. The sequence continues at coordinate 1,372 of JAHDYN010000341.1, forward strand.
CCCGGTCGGCGGCTGCCAGTGCCTGCGCGGCCGTGACGCTGATGAAGCTGTTCAGGCGGCTGTCCTGCGCCTCGATGCGGGCCAGCGCGCCGGCAGCAAGCTCCCGGCTGCTGACTTCACGGGCGCGCAGCGCCCGGGCAAGCTGGCTGATGGTGGGACGTGACATGCAAACCGGCAGCCGGAGCCCCTACTCGATAACCCGCGGGACGGTATAGAAGCCGTCGGCCACGGCGCTGGCATTGCGCTGGTAGTCATCCCGCCGGTCCGCCTCGGTGACCTCGTCGGCACGCAGCCGCTGCGCCATGTCGAGCGGGTGGGCCATCGGCGCCACACTGCCGGTATCAGCCGCCTGCAGCTGATCGACGAAGCTCACGATGCGGCCGAGCTTCTCGACCACACCGTCGATCTCACCGGCACCGATCTCGAGGCGGGCGAGGTGGGCAATGTGTTCCACATCCTGACGGGTCAGTTTCACGGCAGCCGGACCATTGATGACGCCAGGCGGAAAGCCACAGGCGTGGAAGCGGATAATACACCGCAGTTGCTGAATCCCACCCTCGTTGCTAGATTAGCCAGCTTCTGACTCTCATCACTCGCCGATCGCGGGGCATCATGCTGAAACGGCTTCGGGGATACTTCTCCCACGATCTTTCCATCGATCTGGGCACTGCAAACACGCTGATCTACCTCGCGGGTCAGGGCATCGTGCTCGATGAGCCCTCCGTTGTGGCAATCCGGGAAGAGCCCGGCCGCGGCGGAAAAACCGTGGAGGCGGTGGGACTGCAGGCCAAGAACATGCTCGGCCGCACTCCGGGCAACATCACCGCGATTCGCCCGCTGAAGGACGGCGTGATCGCCGACTTCACGGTCACGGAAAAGATGCTCCAGCACTTCATCCGCAAGGCCACCCCCGGCCGCTACTTCCGGCCCAGCCCGCGGGTGGTGGTCTGCGTGCCCTATGGCTCCACCCAGGTCGAACGCCGCGCGATCCGTGAGTCGGCCGAGGGCGCCGGCGCGCGCAAGGTCTGGCTGGTCGAGGAGCCGATGGCAGCCGCCGTGGGCGCCGGCATGCCGGTGCATGAGGCGCGCGGCTCGATGGTGCTCGACATAGGCGGCGGCACCTCGGAGGTCGCGGTGATCTCCCTGAACGGTATCGTCTACGCGGCCTCGGCGCGCATCGGCG